>QHQV01000380.1 GCA_003219945.1 Verrucomicrobiota bacterium
TGAAACGGTTGAAGACGGACCGGATCGATCTGCTCCAATTGCACAACATTCGGATGGAGCAGGTGTACGACGACGCCCTCTGGAAGACGCTCGAGAAATTAAAGGGCGAAGGAAAAATTCGGTACTACGGCATTGCGCTCGGGCCGGCGATTGGCTGGCGGTACGAGGGACTGAATTGCATTCGCGAGCGCGATGTCACGAGCGTGCAGCACATCTACAACATGCTCGAGCAACATCCCGGGCGCGCTTTTCATGAAGCGGCTACCGAAGCCGGCAGGGACACAATGTTTCTCATTCGCGTGACGCATTCCTCGGGAATGCTCGAAGGCAAGTACACGGCTGAAACGAAATTTCCGCCAACGGATCATCGCAGTCATCGTCCGCGCAGCTGGCTCCTGAACGGAATCAAGAAAGTTGAACAATTGCGGTTTCTCGAAAACTCGGAGCGGACCTTGGGCCAGGCAGCGTTCGCTTCGACGCTGCCGAACATTTACGACGAAGAACAGCTCGTCGAATTTGCGAAAGCGCCCGACACCGCGCCGCTGACGTCGGACGACATGGTGAAGATCGAGGAACTCTATTCTGAGAACTTCGGCATTGAAGAGGAACCGCCGAAGTTCAAGGGAACCATGGAGCTGCCGAAGGAAACCGCGGTTGCATAACGAATCACTAACGACACCGCCACGGGGTCATCCCGAAAGAGTGAGGGACCTCACAACCGAACATAGGAGCACCGCAAGCAAATAATCTTGATCATTCAGCTTTCTAGAGATCCTTCGCTTTGGCTCAGGATGACAAACAGCACGATGACGCTGCCGAAAGAAACCGCGGCTGCGTAGGTAGGGGCGGTAAGCGAACCGCCTTGACCGATTGCCCTACGAGGACGGGAATCGAGGCGATTAAGGTTAGTCGCCGCTACCTAATCTGACTCGTCTTGCTCCTCGACTGGTTCGGCACGGCGGATTTCGGGTTGTTCCTGAGCGCGCCGCTGCGAATGGCCGGCAATCATTTGACCCTTGTAAACATCCTTAAACACCTGGGCGATCATGGGCGCGACGGCGGAACCGCCGTGAACTTTGCTACCGACGTCCCCTTCGTAGACGGCCGCGAACGCGTATCGCGGTTGGTCAGCAGGCAAAAATCCGGCGAACCAGGCCGCGGTGCGCTCTTTGTGTTTTGGTCCCCATTGCGCGGTGCCGGTTTTACCAGCGACTTCGACGTTTTCGAGACTTGCCTGATGCGCCGTGCCGCCTGCACCATTCACCACATCGATCATTCCCGTTCGTACTTGATCCAGTGTCTCTGGCGAGATATCGAGCGTTCGTTTAGCGCGCACTTGATAGGCGGTCACGATTTGGTTGTCGAACGTCTGCACTTGTTGAACGAGCCGTGTTTGATAAAACGTTCCGCCGTT
>QHQV01000381.1 GCA_003219945.1 Verrucomicrobiota bacterium
AGCCAGCCCCGCCAGGTATGTAAACCATGAACTAACCAATAGCCCGACGAGGATCGCTGCCGCGCACCGGTGTGCAACCGACGCAAACTGGTAAAAACGCCGGCACAGAAAATCCCCGACACAAGCGGCAACCCCAAAATAAATCAGAGCCAGCATTCCCAAGTCTTCGCTGATTTACCACCCGCACTCGCCGTCGCACCAAGCTTCGGCGTGGCAGGCATAGGCGCAAATCGTAAACGCTCGTTTTTTTTCGTCAAACATGTCCGCATTATTCCGCAGAGATGAACCAGCAACAGTTCTGAGACAACAGTTCTGAGACTCTCGAGCTGACGTTTTTACGACGGCTGGATTCGATCGGTCCAAAGGAATAGCCATGTGGCAGTCGCGTTGATCGCGATAGATACAGCGAAAAGTGAAATCTCGATTACGGTTGTCTTGGGTGGTCCATTACCTGTGAGCAAAAGAAACATCCACGGAAGGAGAATCATTGCGTAGCGGTAAGAGAATTGCCACCCGCCTGGATTTCCATGGCACCAGAGCACGAACGTTACGATCCCAATCGCAATCCACGATATGGCCCCATAGCTTCCGACTGCTCTAAAAAGGAGAAAAAGAAGCGGACTGGTGAGCAGGATGGAGCACCCAAATGGAGGAAAACTAAGGAAGGGAAAATCAGGGTCGTCGCGGAACCCTTCGAACAACATTGTGTGAACGTTCCACGGAATCGCGTGGAGCGAAAACAACCCGTGTTCGTACCAAGGTTCGTTGTGCACTTCAGGGATATGAAAGTAACCAAAATCGAAGATCGAATGAAATCGGGCGAAATTATAAGCGGCAGTCAGGAGTGCCAATGCTACTGGCAGAGTTAAAAAGTCGATAACCATTGGTGCGTTTACACGAAGCATTTGTTTCACTCGAGCGGTGCGCAACTGGCCGGCAGTATTTTCGTTTGAGCGGCGCCAGAAAAGATAAAGGTAGAAAGGTGCAGTGAGCAGCAACTCGGTCCGATTTCCAAAAGCAAGCGTGAAGAATGCCCCAGCGACGAAAGGCGACGGTCGCACCAACGTGAAATAGAGAGCTGCGATTTCTCCCAATACCGCAAGACCGAGCGCGATTTGCCACGCGCCGCCCATTCCAAGATTGCACCAGGTCCACGTTCCGAAAACTGGAAACAGCGCCAGGAGAATCCGGCGAGTCAGCGGTTTCGGTCTCAAGCTAGAATAGTCAGGTCCGAATGCTTTCGCGACTTGAAAGAAGAAGTAAACGCAAGCTCCGGCGATTAAGGCCGCCAGAATGCGTGCGGGAAAATTGTGGATCAGCGACGCCTTTTCGAGAAGGGCAACTGGCAACATGCTGACCACGGCGCCGAGTGGAAACGCGGAATAATATTTATTCCCATACGGAATCATCTCGTTGAGCCACTCGGGCGGCTTTTCGCGGAAGCCGAGATCGCCGCGCAAAAATGCCGAGGCGATCTCGGCCGTGTAATCCAGATCGCGCAGCGTCGGATTTGTGGAGAAATAGAAGGCGAGAGCGGCGAACAACGAGATGGCAATCGCCAACCAAAGCTCGTACCTCTCCGGCTTTTTCGATGTTTCTGCCTCCATCAGAGCTTGAAACCGGCAGCGACGGCGTCCCAGTGGAACATGCGGACGGTATCAAGCGAGAGCTCGTCGAGGTCTTTGCCGCCGAGTTCGAGAAGTTTTTTCAGAATGTCGTGCGGCACAGTAACGATTTGACAACCGCACGCGGCAGCTTGGAAAACGTTAAGCACCTCGCGTACGCTCGCCCAGAGGAGTTCGGCCTTCGGCAACGCCCGCACGATCTCGATGGACTCCTTCATTATCGGCAATGGGTCGACTCCGGTATCAGCGATTCGTCCAGCGAAGACTGACAGGATCGATGGTACGGTCGGTTTCAGCACGGCAACGACGGCTGTTACCTGACGCGGCGTCAGCATCGCCGTTATGTTTAGCTTTACGCCTTCACCAGCTAATCGCTCGATCAAGGGAACAGAGGATTCGCCACTGGTGTTTGTGATTGGGATCTTAACGTATACGTTATCCTGCCACTCGTGGATTTTGAGCGCTTGCCGGCGCATCTCCGCAAAATCGTCGGAGAAAACTTCAAACGAGATCGGTTTAGATTTCACTTCTTTCAATACTGCTTTGGCAAAGCTTTCGTAATCAGTCAGACCGACTTTTCGCATCAGAGTCGGATTGGTCGTCAGACCATGGACGTAGGGCTGGCGCGAAAGCTCCGCAATCCCCTGAAGGTCGGCGCCGTCGGCGAAGATTTTCACGGGCAGGTCCAGCAAGCGTTCAGTCATCCCTTCCAGCCTACTCAACCGCCACCGCCAGATGCAAGCAGTTCTCAGAGACCCGCGTCGCGGAGAACGGCGCTCACGGCATCGTTGAAATTCGCGACGGTAAAATCGGCCGCTTCGCGCAAGTTCTCTTTGTAGCCGCGCTGGATGAAAATCGCACGACAACCTGCGGCGCGCGCGCAATCGACATCGCGCCAGCGATCGCCTATAACATAACTCCTTTTTGGTCGCGGCTTACGGCAACCGCACGCTTGGCCATAACGCTCGCCGGCGTGATAGCAAATCTCAATACGATCAAGTAATGGAAGCGCCGATTGCATTTTCAGATGCATCGCTTCAACGGCTTCGCGACTCTGGGTGCCGCGGCCAACGTCGGGCTGGTTGGTGATGACAACCAGAAGGAAGTTCGCAGCCTTGAGTTGCGCACACCCGTCGGGAACGTCCTCGTAAAGCTCCAACTCCTCGACGTGAAATGGAGGATGGGGCGTTCCGTTGCGGACCGCGACCCGGTTGATTACTCCGTCGCGATCGAGAAAAACTGCGCGTCGCGCTACTTCATGCTTTCCCATTTCGTCTCGGCAACTTTGAGAGTGGGATGCGAAATCCACAAATGCCAAACCACGGCTTGAAACGCCTCGGTGTGCGGCGTGATGTTTGCGGGCTTGACTGTCGGGATGACAATCGCCACATCGGCAACCTGCGCAGTGTATCCTCCGTCGCGGCCCACGATCCCGAGGATCGCGCTACCGCGTTCCTTCGCGAGTTGGAGTGCGCTCACCAAATTCGCACTCACATTTTTTTCGAGGTTGCCGCCGCCTACCGACAATACTACAATCGCGTCTTTTTCGTTGAGTTGGCTTCCTTTAAGCCATTGGGCAAAAACTGAATTCCATCCATCATCGTTGGTGCGACCGGTTAGCTCCGAAACGTTATCAGTAGGCGCGTAAGCTTCGATCCCAGCGAGCTTGCGGAAATCGTTCACCGCATGGGAAGCATTCGCCGCGCTGCCTCCAACGCCGAGAATGAAAACCCGGCCGCCGCGCGCGCGCACTGCTGCGAGTACTTCTACGGCCTTTTCGCAAAGTGCCGGGTCAAGCTTCGCGACGATTTCGCTCACCTCGCGCAAGTGTTGTTTTGAATAGCTCATCCAGGAACGGAAACTGTGTTCTTGCGCAATAACGCATCAAGTTCCAGAAGACCCTCCGCCGAGCCGATCTCATAGAATCGTTGTTTCACTTCATAGGCAGCCATTTGTTTCTCGGATACGAGACGCGAGTACAGATCGGCCACATCAAACGGCACATTGTCGGGAAAGCCAGCGAATACTCCTGCGGTCAGAACGCTTATGCCGTAATCGATGTGCCGCATTTGCGGTGTGCGCATTTTCTTGTCATATCGATGAATTTCCCCCGCTTCGAACCAAACATTGCTTGCATCCCAACGGCCTTCGTTCTCGAACACTGTCATCAAAGCCGGTTTCTCGCTCCGAACGAAAGCTTCCACTACCGCGGCGAAATCGACCGGCATGTATGAGTCTCCGTAAATTACTAGAAATTGCTCGCCGAGCTTCGAAATGGCGTGCTTCAGTGCACCGCCCGTTCTGAGAAGCGTTGGCCCATCGAACGAATAATTAATTTGTAAGCCGAGTCGTTTTCCGTCGCCAATGTTCGCCTTGATCATCTCACCCAGATAGCCCACACAGAGTACGATCTTACGAAAACCTTCGGAATGCAGTAACCGCAACTGGTGGACGAGGAATGGTTCGCCAGCCACGCTCAACAGCGCCTTTGGAATGTTATTAGTTGTCGGTCGGAGACGCGTGGCAAGGCCGCCAGCGAGAACGGCCACGGGCCAATTTGCCAACTCGACGTCTCTCCTTCGCGCCGTCATTGAATGAGAATCTTTGTACCTTCAGGCTCGAATCGGAAACGCACTTCCGTCAATCCTCTCTCGCGCATCGCGTCACGCAGGCGAGGCTTATCTTCGGAGTAGAACACGAGAAAACCGCCCCCGCCGGCGCCGATTAATTTTCCGCCCAGGGCGCCGTTCGCCATCGCGACATCATAAGAGTCGTTGATAAAGTCATTGCTCATGATGGCCGAGCGTTCCTTTTTCCGCCGCCAGTGAACGTCCATCAGCCGCGCGAATTCGCGAAGATTATTCCTTTCCAACGCGAGCTGACTTTGGCGCCCGAGCTTTTTTACGAAATGCAAGTTCTCCAGCATCGCTTCATCAGACTGCGTGCTTTTGTCGTGTTGCTCCTGCAGGATTTTTGAGGCTGAGCGCGCATAGCCGGTAAAGAACAGCAACAAATTGTCCTCGAGCTCCAATAAAGTTTCTTCAGAAATGTTGAGCGGCGATGCTTTGACGCGGCCATCCAGCAGAAACTCAAAACAAGTGATCCCGCCATACGCCGAGATGTATTGGTCCTGTTTACCTATTGGTTCGCGCAGTTTTTCCATCTCGATACAACATGCCTGCTCGGCTAGTTCAGACGCGTGCACCAGATTTTTGCGCAATGCGTGCAGGGCTTTGAGCAGCGCCGTTGTGAAACTGCCAGACGAGCCAAGACCCGTTCCTGCCGGGATATCGGCCATACTTGCGATCTCCAGGTTGCGTTCCTTTATGCCGGCTAGTTTAAGTGCTTCCCTAATGATCGGGTGTTTGATTTCGTCGACACTGCGTACTTCCTCGAGATGCGAGTACTTCAGCAAGAAACCATCTACAAACCGGCGATGAACAGTAATGTAAACGTACTTGTCGATTGCCGCGGCTATTAGGAATCCGCCGTGGTCGCGATAGTACGAAGGCAGATCAGTCCCGCCGCCGCCGAGCGAGATCCGCAATGGAGAACGCGTGA
>QHQV01000382.1 GCA_003219945.1 Verrucomicrobiota bacterium
GAGTTGTTCGATCAGCCAGCGGGAATAGTAAATGCCGACATAAAGTTGGTCGCCGGCACGCCGCAAAAAAGTGCGCGCGAGTTCGCTCAGTTCCCGGGCCGATTTTCCCGCGAGCATCGACAACTGCGCGCAGCGCGTCCGATCAATCAGGCAATCTTCCAGATTGATCCCGACCTGCGCGTATGTGCGTTCAAATAATCGCTGGATTTGGCTGAAGAGTGTCTCGTTCACAAAGAAATCGAGGGACGCGTGTCTTCGTCCAGATTGAGCAATTGATCGGAAAGCTGATTCAGCGCGAGCCGGACCTCGCGAAATCGATCCGCCAATCCTTCGAACACGTCATCCAGTTCGCAACGGCGCGCCACCATATGCGAGGATACAAGTTGATAGTTCGTCCGGCCCACCTGCTCGTAAAACTTGATGTCTGGTCCGCCACGCAGACTACGCCGTTGAGTGTTCTCGTGAAAAATTCCGCTGATGAACAGCGAGTAATTGCCAATGTGCGCCCGAAGCAAAAACGCCTGCTCTGGAGTGGCGCGATTCAGCGCAATCAGGATATCGGAAATGTATTGTTCGGCGAGGTGATGTGTCTCCTCGGAAATCTGGAGGCGGCTCGCGCGCGAAAATGTTTCCAACAACGACGCGACGTAATCGCAAAGCTTCCGGTCCCCGATTCCGCCCTGTTGCAGGACGTGGCGAGCGAGTACATAAAAGTAAAACTGAGACGAGATGTGCAGTTGGCCGCAGTGATTCAGAATAGCGTCGACCAACCGCGGATGATCCAGAATGGAATCGCGCGTTTCGACATCGCTCAACAGATCGACAAGAGAAACTTGGTCGGTTTGCGAACGCGCCAGCGTGCGCACAATGAAGTCGAAATCGGCTGCGGTAAACCGCGCCCGACAATTCGCCCTGACCATCGGGACTTCATAATGCGCAATGAAGCCGCCTATGGCAAGTCATATATCCGCTTTCCAGTGTTCCTGCTTTCCTGATTCAAATCTGCCTTGATACGCGCCTGCAACGGACGCGAATCGGCCGCCAATTATTTCAAACCTATCGAGGAATTAGTTGGGAGGCAGAGGCGCGCGGCCCTCCGACTTGTCTCCCGCCAGTTTAATTCCCAACTCCCGTAGCTGCTTTGGATCGATTTCCGAAGGCGATTGCGACATGAGGTCCATGCTGCGGTTGTTCTTTGGGAAAGCCATAACATCACGAATGCTTTGTTCGCCGCAGATCAGCATCACCAGCCGATCGAAACCGAACGCGATGCCGCCGTGCGGCGGCGCGCCGAGCCGAAGCGCGCGCAGCAAATGGCCGAATTGCGCTTGTTGAGCTTCGGAGGTGATGCCCAGCGCTTCGAACATTTTTTCCTGCAACTTCGGCTCGTAGATTCGCATGCTGCCGCCGCCAATCTCAACGCCGTTCAGAACAACGTCGTAAGCCTCGGCGCGAACCTCAGGAAATTTCTTCGCGTCAAACAGCGACATGTCTTCGGCTTTGGGTCGAGTGAATGGATGATGCATCGCGTTCCATTTGTTCTCGTCCGGATAAGCGGAAAGTCTGTGACCCAAAGAAAATTCCAAGTTTCGCCAGCAGGCATAAGCTTTTGCATCTCTGCGATACGCAGGCGTAATCGCCCGAGGACCTGGCAGGCGATTTCCCACTTGTCAGCAGCGAAAAAAACGCAGTCGCCCTCCTCTATGTTCAGCTCTGATTGCAATGCGGTCTTCTCGGCATCACTGAAAAACTTCACGATTGGCGATTTCCATTCGCCGTTCTCGACCTTGATGAAGGCGAGACCCTTGGCGCCGTGCAGCTTGGCAATTTCAGTAAGCTCGTCGGCCTGGCCAATGGTGATTCCGGCAAAACCTTTTCCGTTGAATGCTTTCACCACGCCGCCGGCGTCGAGCGTGCCGCGAAAAACTTTGAAACTGCTGTTTCGAAAAATTTCGCCAACTTCGACCACCTCCATTTCAAATCGGCGATCAGGTTTATCGCTGCCGTAGCGATCGAGCGCTTCGCGATATGTAAGTCGGTCAAATGGCGTTTTGATGTCGATGTCGCGCGCGGCCTTGAAAATCGCCGCGAGCATTCCTTCGGTGACGGCAAAAATGTCGTCGGGCGTAACGAACGACGCTTCAATGTCGATCTGCGTAGACTCCGGTTGCCGGTCCGCACGCAAATCCTCGTCGCGAAAACATTTTGCGATCTGGAAATATTTTTCCACGCCAGCAACCATCAGCAGCTGTTTGTATTGCTGCGGGGCCTGCGGCAGCGCGTAGAATTTTCCCGGCGTGACGCGGCTCGGCACCAAAAAATCACGTGCCCCTTCCGGCGTGCTCTTCGACAGAATCGGCGTTTCAACTTCCACGAAGCCCTGGCTGTCGAGGTAGTCGCGCGTTGCTTTTGCGGCCCGATGGCGAATCCGCAAATTGCGCGCGAAGCGTGGCCGACGCAGATCCAAATAACGATGCGTCATCCGCAAATCTTCATTCTGCGGCTCGGCATCGAGCGGGAAAGGCAGCGGGTCGGCACGATTCAAAATCCGCAGCTCGTTAGGGATGATTTCAATGTCGCCGGTCGCGAGGTTTGGATTTTCCGTGCCGGGCGGACGTGCGGCGACCGCGCCCGAAACTTGAATAACATCTTCGCCGCGCAGCGTGTGCGCTTGCTTAGCAAGCTCGGCATTTTCCTCCGGACGAAAAACCACCTGGGTCAGTCCCTGGCGGTCGCGCAGATCAATGAAAATCACACCGCCGTGGTCGCGGGTGACATTTACCCATCCGGCAAGCGTGACCTGCCTGCCGATATCGCTTTTGTGAAGTGAATTGCAGTGGTGTGTGCGAAACATGTTTTGTGTCATTCCGAGCGAAGTCGAGGAATCCCGGTACGAAACCCTGAGTATCTCCGCGGGATCCGTCGACTCCGCTGCACTCCGCTCAGGATGACAAGCTGGATTGCGCTTGCAAGTGCGCAACTTGCGCCCCGAAGAGGTTCACGGCGAGGCTTAGCTAGGTTGCGAGCGAATACGCGTGATATGCAGAGGAGAAAGGATGTGGATGGTCCCTCTGTCGTCTTCGATTACGGCTCGCCGCTCTCGCACCCAAACGTGATCAGGATGCGGGATCGGAATTTCAGTTCCGCTGCTCAATTCAATCCAGAAAGGCTCGAACGGAACCTTACGCACCGCCTCTCGAAGCTCGTTCAGCATACAATGACTGTAACAGATTAGATTCGCGATCAAAGCAGCTCGGCCACTCGATCCCCGAGCTTCTCACCAGGCACAAGCTCTTGCTCACCCGTTGCCATATTCTTGATTTTCACCTGCGGCCACTCATCTCCATAAAGGAGCGCGATGCGCGCGCCCAAATCTTCGGCGGCTTGGAACTGCCGGGCGACTTTGGTTTGCGTGAGCGGGTAATCGATGCGATAGCCGCGGTCGCGTAATTGCTGGATCTGTGCGAGCGCGTTGGCACGGCGTTGTTCCTTTGCGATAACGACGTAGATGTCAATTCTGCTGTCATTCGCTATTGATTTCTGCATCGCTTCACGTGTTCGTGGGATTTCATTGATCAATTCGCCGAGAACGACATCCCCCATTGCAAAACCAAGCGCAGGCAGCGAAAGCGTGTCATCGCTCAGCTGCGAAATGAGATTATCATACCGCCCGCCACCGGCAATTGCCCGAAACTTCCCGGCACGATCGAACACCTCGAACACGATTCCGGTGTAATAGGCAAGCCCACGAACGATTCCCACATGAACTGCCACGAAATCGGCGAGGCCGCGAGCCCGCAGCCCCTCCACGAGTTGCTCCAGCTTTGCGCTTTTGCCGCCGCTCTTCAGTGTCGCGAAGATGGGATCGGCCAGGTCCCCGAGTTTTTCTGCCGTCTTCTCACGCGGCTCGCGCGCGGATTTATCGATCGCTTGCAGTAAATCCTCCCAGCGCTCAGCAGGCACCTTCTTGTCGCGGAAAAAATCAGTCCAAAATTCGCGGTCGCTAATCCGGACGATGAAATCTTTTTCGGTAAATCCGAATGCACGCAGGACATCAATGCAAAGCGCAACCAGTTCGATGTCCGCAGCGAGATGCTTCTCGCCAATGATGTCGCAATTGAGCTGAAAATGTTCGCGCAACCGGCCGGGCTGTTGCTTCTCGTATCGGAAAAATTGTCCGATAGAGAACCATTTGAGTGGTTTCTTGAATTCGCGTTCGTGCACCGCAACCACACGAGCAAGCGTGGGCGTGAGTTCAGGACGCAGCGCGACTTCACGTTCGGCTTTGTCTGTGAAATTGAAAAGCTGCTCGACAATTTCGGCGCCGCTTTTCTTCTTGTACAGCTCGGTCGTTTCCAGAGGAGGGCCGTCCCACTCGACGAAGCCGTAGCGGCGGGCGACCTCACGCCAGCGCGCGAAAATGTAATTGCGCCGGCAATCCTCGGGCAGGAAATCGCGAAAACCGGGTAAACTCTGCATAAGGAGAGTGTTACGTTGTTCGGGCACAGGTGCGTTGATCATCGCCGCAGACACAACCGCCGGAGATAGAATTTACGATATGAGGACGAACCTGAACAAACTCCCGTGTTAATGGACCGGGAAGATACACGATAGAGAACATCCATTGAATCAAAGCAGAGGGAGAAATATGAAACAAATCAGATTAACCAAAATATTGGCAGCAGGCTTGGTTTGCGCCGCATCGCTGGGAATAGCGCTCGCGCAGACCACAACCACTACAACGAGCACCGACCCCGTAACGGGTACGACCACAAGCCAGCAGACGACTACCAGCGCCGCGGGAAACATTGTCACCTACACCCCCGACTCGGATTACTTCATGTTCCGAACAACGTCGGCTGCGGCGCCCGTGCGTTATTATTACACGAAGGATACCACGGTGGTTGATCCGGCGGGTCGCACTGTAACCTGGTCGGCGGTCCGCCCGGACACGCCAGCCACTGTTTACTACTCAACAGTGGGCGATCGGGTTGTAGTGCGCAAAGTAGTATTAGCCCAGCCCCGGCCTGCCGCTGTGATTAAACAGGAGGAAACGACTACCACCACTACCACAAGGCCGTAGCGATAGAGTTGTTTCCCAAGTAGAAACTGCAAGCGCCCGCGAAACTCGCGGGCGCCTTTTTTGCACATTCCACGCTTCGCTTCAATTGGTTAGCTGATCGTTCTCGCGCGGTCGAGTCAATGAGCCGCCATCAGCGTGGAGGCGCTCGACTGTCATCCTGAGCGAAGTCGAGGGACCCCGTGGAGGAACCCTTCGGTAATTTCACGGGATTCTTCCACTCCGCTGCGCTCCGCTCAGAATGACGGACAAACAATCCTCGCGTACTTTCACAGCCGAATGGCTACGCCAAAAACCGAGAAGCCTGATCTGCAGAACAAAGTGCACGAAGTTCCGCACAAGCCCGGTGTGTACTTGATGCGCGACCGGTTCAACCGCGTGATTTACGTCGGCAAAGCGCGCGACCTGCGCAAACGTGTGAGCTCATATTTCCTGCCTTCGAAATTGGCGCAGGCCGATTTGAAAACCCGCGCCATGCTCGACGCGACATGGGGTTTTGAAACGCACACCGTCCGCAGCGAAGCGGAATCGGTTTTGCTCGAGGGCAAATTGATCAAGGAATACCGGCCGCGTTACAATATCTCCTTTCGCGACGACAAGCGGTTTCTCGTGGTGAGAGTCGATCTGTCGGAAGAGTGGCCGCGGTTTCGCCTCGCCCGATTTAAAAAGGACGACGGCAGCCGGTATTTCGGCCCGTACGCGCATGCCGGTGCGTTGCGGCAAACGCTGAATTTCATGCGCAAGAGATTTGGCGTGCTAACGTTTGGAAGGGGTGCGCCAACGGAACGGGAATTGAAGTCATCAACCTACCAAGTGCCGGTGCGGTTGAGCGAGACCACCGCCGAGCAATACCGCGAGCGCGTCGAGCAAGCGTGCGAGTTCCTGGAAGGCAAATCGCGAGAGATGATTGCCGTACTCGAAG
>QHQV01000383.1 GCA_003219945.1 Verrucomicrobiota bacterium
AGCAATTGCGCGTGGCGTCGCTGACGAACATTGAAGATATTGAGTTTGCCGAGGACAAGTCGATGCGCTTCCGCGCGACTGTGGTCACCGCGCCGGAATTTGAGCTTCCGGATTACAAACAGATTCCGGTGCAATTGCCGGAGACAACAATTTCGGACGAAGAAGTCGAAGCGGCGATGGAACGTTTGCGTGATCAATCCGCCGATTTTGTGGACGTGCCGGAGCGCGCATTGCAAATGGGCGATTTCGCGGTGGTCGATTTCGAGGGTTCGATAGAAAACAAGGCGATTAGCGAAATCGCGCCGCAAGCCAGCAAGAATCTGCACGGCGGCAAAAAATTCTGGCTGCATCTGGCGCCCGAAAACTTCCTGCCGAAATTTTGCGAGCAACTGATTGGACTAAAACCGGGCGAGCCGCGGCTGGTGATCGTCGATTTCCCAAATGATTTTCCGGTAAAAGAATTGGCCGGAAAAAAAGCGGATTACGCGGTTACGTTGCGCGAGATTAAGGAGAAGGTGCTGCCGCCGATCGACGATGCACTCGCGGCCAAGCTCGTCCCCGGCAAAACGCTGGATGCTCTTCGCGAAATGATCGAGCACGACCTCGAACATGGCAAAGAGCATGATTCGGAACGGGCGAAGGAAGCGCAGATTCTCAAATATTTGCATGAACGAATTCAGGTAGAGCTGCCTCCAGCACTTCTGCAAAACGAAACTCGGCGCGCGCTTGCCGACTTAGTTCAACGGAATCGAGAGCGCGGCGTCACGGACGAGATGCTCAAGGATAAAGAAAAGGAACTGATAGATGCCGCAGCGGGAATGGCGGGGCATCGACTGAAAACAAATTTCATCCTCCATCGAATCGCCGAGCGTGAAAAGACTCAGGTCACGAAGGAAGATCTCGATTCGCGCATCAGACAGGAAGCGGCGCGGTACGACATTTCGCCTGACAAAATGCGCAAGGAATTGCAGCAACGCAACGCGCTGGACGACCTCGCCGAGCAGCTTCTGCTGGGCAAGACTCTTGATTTCCTGAAGGCGAATGTTAGCATCGAATTAACGAAGGAACCCGCCGTCAAGGAAGAAAAACCATGACTGTATCTAATGAAAATGTCTCGCAAGTGCTGGTTCCGATGGTCGTGGAGCAGACTGGTCGGGGCGAACGCAGCTACGACATTTACTCACGGCTGCTGAAGGACCGCATCGTTTTTGTCGGGCAGATCGACGACCACATTGCGAACCTGGTGATCGCGCAATTGCTCTTCCTGCAAATGGAGGACGGTAAAAAGGACATCAATCTTTATATCAACTCACCGGGCGGCGTGGTCACGGCCGGGCTGGCAATTTTCGACACGATGCAGTTTCTCACGTGCGACGTGGTGACGTATTGCATTGGTATGGCAGCGAGCATGGGCGCAGTGTTGCTCTGCGCGGGCACGAAGGGCAAACGGTTTGCCTTGCCGAACTCGGACATCATGATTCACCAGGTGCACGGCGGCGCCCAGGGTCAGGCGAGCGATGTGGAACGTCAGGTTGATTACATGTTCAAGCTGAAAAAGCGCATCATTCGCATCATTTCGCAGCACACCGGCAAATCTGAGGAGCAAGTCCGAATCGATTCCGATCGCGATTACTATATGTCTGCGGACGAAGCCAAGGCATATGGATTGGTGGACGAGGTGATCAAGTCGCGAAAGGAAATAAAGCTATTAGACGGCAGCACGCCCCCGGATGGCCGGCTGGTGGAGGTGCCAGACGTAGTGCTATCGCGGAAAGGGTAACGCGGAAATCCAGAGCAAATGGCGCGCGCTTCAAACCTGACCATGTGCTCCTTCTGTGGCAAAAGCCACGCCGAAGTGCGCAAGCTCATTGCAGGTCCGGGTGTTTACATTTGCGACAGCTGCATCAACGTTTGCAAAAGCATTCTCGACAAAGAGCTCAACGAAGACGCCCGGCGTCAGTCTTCGAACATCCGCGTGCCGAAGCCGGCACAAATTCGGGAAGCTCTCGATCAATATGTGATCGGTCAGGAGATCGCCAAGAAGACGCTCTCTGTGGCGGTACACAATCACTATAAGCGCGTGCTGCAAACTCCCGCGCCCTCGGATACGTCAGCTGCCTTTCAGGCGGATCCGTTTGCGGACGTTGAAATCGAGAAAAGCAACATTCTGCTTATCGGTCCCACAGGCTCCGGGAAGACCTTGCTCGCGAAGACGCTGGCCAGAATCCTTGACGTGCCGTTCTGCATCGCCGACGCGACGACGCTGACTGAAGCGGGCTACGTCGGCGAAGACGTAGAAAACATTATTCTGCGGTTGCTTCAAAATGCTGACTACGATGTGAAGCGTGCCGAGATCGGGATTGTTTATATAGACGAGATCGACAAGATCGGACGCAAGACAGATAACGTTTCCATCACCCGCGATGTTTCCGGCGAAGGCGTGCAACAGGCTTTGCTGAAAATTTTGGAAGGCAGCACGTGTAATGTTCCGCCCCAGGGCGGGCGCAAGCATCCGCACCAGGAATACATCCAGGTCAATACCGAAAAGATTCTTTTCATTTGTGGTGGCGCATTTATTGGGCTCGACAAGATCATCCAAAAGCGGATTGGCCAAAAAGTGATGGGCTTTGGCAGCCCGACGCTCGAAGTGGAGGAAGGGCTGCGTAAACAGTCGATCCGCCACGTGGAACCGGAAGATCTGCTCGCGTTTGGGATGATACCCGAATTCATCGGGCGCCTGCCGGTTGTTAGTTCGCTCGACGCGCTCACCGAGGATGAAATGGTGGCGATTTTGACCGAAACGAAAAACGCGATGGTGAAGCAGTATACGAAACTGTTTTCAATGGAGGGAGTCCGTCTGACACTGACCAAAGATGCGCTGCGCGCGCTCGCCGCGCAGGCTGTCACCAAAGGCACAGGGGCGCGTGCGCTGCGTTCGATGCTCGAACGCATTATGCTCGACATCATGTACGACGTACCGAGCCGCGAAGATATTGCCGAAGTCACGATCAATCGCGCCGTGGTAGAAGGCAAAAAACTTCCTTTGATTCGCAAGAAGCAGGATAAGACAGCAGCGTAGGCGGCTGCCTGGCCGCTGGTAAAAAGTTAAACGCGTTACACGATTACAAGGGTACCGGATTTTTCCTTTGTAACGTTGTAACTTTTGTCACGACTCACGTTTTTCCATGCGCGCGATCCTCATCAATACCGGCACGGAACTTTTGCTCGGCGACGTTCAGGACGCGCATCTTGCGTTTATAGCGCGCGAAATCCTTCCGTTGGGTTTACGAATCGACGAACGGCGAACGGTTCCTGACAGTAATGTAATCCGACGCACGGTTACTGAATTATTCCGGCGTTGCGAAATTCTTTTCGTGACCGGCGGTCTCGGTCCAACCACGGACGACATCACGCGTGAAATGGTTGCTCAATCACTAGGCTTGGAGCTGCATCAGGACGCCCAATTGTTGGCTTGGCTTCAGCAGAGGCTGCAACTGCGCGGAATTAAATGGTCTTCAGGCATTGCGCGCCAGGCCGATGTCCTTGCAGGCGCGCAGGTTTTGCCGAACGAAAATGGGAGCGCACCAGGCTTTTACGTGAAGGCGAACATCAATGCGCGTGTTGTGTCGCCGCACGTGTTTGTTTTGCCAGGTCCGCCTCGCGAGCTTCAGCCCATGTTCACGAAATTCGCGATGCCGATTTTGAAATCGATTATCGAAGTGCCGCTCCCAGTCGAGCGGCGGTCGTACAGTATTGCCGGCGTGGGCGAGTCGCTGGTTGAGAACGCGATTGGTGAGAAGGTTCTGGCGATTCCCGGGATCGAGCTGGGCTATTGCGCACGACCAGGCGAAGTTGAGGTGCGGATCATTGGCAACCCAAACGCGATCCGAGCGGCCGATGCCGTGATTCGTCGCGAACTGGGCGTTTCGATCTTCTCCGATAACAACGAAGCGCTTGAAGCAGTCGTCGTGACTCTGTTGAAAGAACGAAAAGAAACGTTGGCAACTGCCGAATCGTGCACTGGCGGTTTGATCGCAAACCAGATCACCAACGTATCGGGTGCATCAGAAGTCTTTCTGGCGGGCTATGTCACGTACGCGAACTCAGCAAAGAGCGACGTCTTGAATGTCGATTCGAAGTTGATCGATAAACATGGCGCCGTGAGTGAAGCAGTCGCGCGCGCGATGGCCGAGGGCGCGCGCGGACGAGCAGCCTCCACGTACGGGCTCGCTACGACCGGCATTGCCGGCCCAACGGGTGGCTCGGACGAAAAGCCGGTTGGAACGGTTTACATCGCGCTGGCTTCAGGAGATTCGGAGATTGTCGCCAAGAAATTTCTTTTCTCAACAGATCGCGAAACGTTCAAACAATTAGCGGCCCAAGCGGCACTCGATCTTTTGCGACGGAGATTACTTAGGTGATGGCTTCTCAGCCGTCACATTTTGATACCGCTACCCAACTCGTCACTCCTTGAACATGGAAAATTAGTAATCGCCCACTTTCACCGGGGTGCCGACT
>QHQV01000384.1 GCA_003219945.1 Verrucomicrobiota bacterium
ATGCGCCGGTATCGCCTCGTTTTCGAACATGATCGGGCCGGACGGCTGGTCGAAGCGCACGAGTTCGAGCATTTACGAATCCCGCGCGATCGCTTTGATCCGGCGTTGCTAGCCGATCTACTTCGGGACGCGAGTTCGACAGTACGACTCAATGACGAAGATGTCGTGATCGCTCACACTTATGTGGAGCGGCGTATCCGGCCGCTCAATCTCTTTTTATTCGAAGCCAACGAAGCAGCCATCGCCGCGGCGGCGCGGGACTATGGTCAATCAATTAAAGATCTCGCCGCCTCAAATATCTTCCCGGGCGATCTTCTGACGAAAAATTTCGGCGTGACGCGCCATGGCCGAGTCGTCTTCTACGATTACGACGAGCTATGTTTCCTCACCGATTGCAGTTTTCGCGATCTGCCGCAGGCGACGACGCCCGAGCAGGAAATGGCAGCCGAACCTTGGTTCTCGGTGCGCGAAAATGACATTTTCCCAGAAGAATTTCCCCAGTTCCTTCGACTGCCCGATGTGGCATGCTCCAGCTTACTCGAGCGACACGCCGATGTCTTCCGCCCCGAGTTCTGGCGTGGCATGCAGAAGAAACTTCGAGCCGGAGAAATACCCGAAGTGTTTCCTTACAAAGCGGAGCGGCGACTTTCTTCAAGTCTCGCGTCGGTTGCAGGATGCACGTAGGTTCGACCTAATCAACGGCCATGGTTCCTAAGCGCATCCTCGTAGCCGGGATCGGAAATATCTTTTTCGGCGACGACGCGTTTGGCTGCGAGGTAGCAGCGGAATTGGCGAAACAATCGTGGCCTGATGGCGTGAGCATCGTTGACTTCGGGATTCGCGCTTACGATCTCGCTTACGCCATTATGGATGGTTACGACACAACCGTCCTGATCGACGCAGCGCCGCGTGGCGAAAAACCGGGAACGGTTTACCTGCTCGAGCTCGACCCGGACAAGGTTGACACCTGCGAAGACGAGATTGCCGACGCGCATGCTCTGACGCCGGTGCGCGTGTTGCAATTGATTCGAGCGCTTGGTGGGCGTGCGAAAAATTTGTATCTCGTCGGGTGCGAGCCCGCGCGATTGGACAACGAAGGCATGATCG
>QHQV01000385.1 GCA_003219945.1 Verrucomicrobiota bacterium
CTGGCGACATTGCTTGGCTGGTCGTTGGCGGCGCAATCCTGCTGGCTGTGCTGGTTCTGACCGTCCGCGAGATACCGGCGATGGTCCGGGAAGCGCGAATTCTGCGGATGTGAAACGGGAGGAAGACTATGGAAACATCGCAAGTTTTTGCTGATCATCGGCCGAAGGTTCAAGAAATTCATGTCCTTTGGATGACAACCGGCCTCGGGTGCGACGGGGATTCTATTTCAACAACCGCAGCCACTTTGCCGAGTATCGAAGATGTAGTGATGGGCGCGATTCCGGGATTGCCGAAGGTGCATCTCCACAATCCGGTCCTCGCTTACGAAGTCGGCGACGATTTTATGAAGTTTTGGCACGCGGCAGCTGAAGGACGGCTGGAGCCATTCGTGCTTGTCCTCGAAGGCTCGGTGCCGAATGAAAAGATCAAGAAAGAAGGGTACTGGGCGGCGATGGGGACTGATCCAGACACCGGGCAGCCGATCACGACCAATGAGTGGATCGACAGGCTCGCGCCAAAAGCTACGGCAGTGATTGCCTCTGGCACGTGTGCGACATACGGCGGCATTCACGCAATGGAAGGAAATCCAACCGGCGCAATGGGTCTTGCGGATTATCTCGGCTGGAATTGGCGCAGCAAAGCAGGATTACCAATCGTGAACGTAC
>QHQV01000386.1:0-4905 GCA_003219945.1 Verrucomicrobiota bacterium
CCCAGGCATCGAGCCATCCATTAAGACTACGTCCGGTGTCGTTCGGCTGTATACGTCGAGCGCGCTGTGGCCGCTCGCGGCTTCAGCAACGACCGTCAGATCCGGCTCCGAATTGATGAAAGTTCGCAATGCGTCACGCATACCTGCGTGATCGTCGACCAGCAGCACGCGAATTTTAGCTTCAGTTTGTTTTTTTTTCTTTTTCATGTGCTTTGGGAATTGGAACGCGGATAAGCAATGTGGCACCGCGTTCAGGAGCGGATTCGACCTTGAAGTTCCCGCCGACCATACCGAGACGTTCCTGAATTCCGAGCAACCCCAAGCGGCCGCTACCATTTCCAGATTGGGACGGCACGCGAGCGTCGAACCCTCGCCCGTCATCTTCAATAATTGCTTGTACTTGGTCTGCACTGCAGCGGAGCACAACAGCCACGCGCGTTGCGCCAGAATGTTTAGCGACATTGTTGAGCGCTTCCTGAATGATCCGGTAAAGAATCGTCTCAATCTCGGAAGAGATGCCGGCACGCGGGTATTGTCCCGCCTCGAAATCCACGTCAATGCCGTACCGCGTCGACCAGGTTTCGGTCAACGCACGAATCGCCTTCACAAGTCCAAGATCATCGAGGGCAGCTGGACGCAGTTCCACTGCCACGCGGTGAAGATCGCGCGCGGTTTGCGTGGCCAACTCCTGGAGCTGTTGCACTCGACTGCCGAGGCCCGAGCCTGATTGGCGACCGAGCAACGATTTGAGGCCGACATTAAGCGCAGTCAGATTCTGTCCCATCTGATCGTGCAACTCGCGAGCGATGCGCCGTCGCTCCTCTTCTTGCGCGTGAAGCAACTTGCGACGCAAGGCTTCGCGTTCGGCCATCTCACGGCGAAGCTGCTCGTTAGCCTCGGCCAGTTTCGCAGTGCGTGATTCAACGAGAGTTTGAAGCTGCTTGGCGCGATCAGCCAATTGCTCGTGCGCCTGTCGCAGTTCATGTTCATTGCGCCGCTGCTCCTCGAGAAGGGCGCGCACCTGATATTGTCGTAGGCGCGAATTCAGCGCCACCTCCAGAGAACGTATCAACGTAGTAGTGGCAATAGGCCGTTCGAGCAGAGTCACACTTCCGGCCGCTTCAGTGACTAATTCGAGCAATCGGGCTGACCGAAATTCTCCTCCGCTCGTGAGAATGATGAGCGGTAACTCAGACCATGGTGGCTGCGCGCCGAGCGTTTCGAAAAACTCGGATGAGCTGCCCAGTTCGAGAGCTTCCTCCGTAAGTACGAATGCACCTGCGCCGGAGTGCATTTGCGCGCAGCATTCTTTCAGCGAATCACAAATTTGCGTCTCAAATCCGCGCCGGGCCAGCAACTCAGCCATCACGTGAGCGTCCTGCCCCACTGGCGCAATAATGAATACACGCTCTTCTAAACTATTCTTTTCCATCAGTAGCTGGCATGATTTCCTCTGCGGCGCCGCGAAACACAGGCATCCCGCTTAGAACGCCTTGAAATTCCCTTAGAGGCTGACCGACACGCACGCCTTGACCACGCTCCAGCTTGAATTCCCGAATGGTTTTCTCGTGGGGTCCGCTTCGCTTTTTTACCACGGCTACCGATTGCTTGACCTCGCCTGCCGCTTCGAAGTATCGCAGACTCACAACCGTATCAGATAGATAGCTCAGGTCTACTGGTGCCTCCGCTGCTGCGAGCAGCCCGTGCTGTGCCAGAATGAGAATCGTGACGACTCCTTTGTGATTTAGATAAGAGACAAGCTCGTGCAACTGGTTGTTGAGGTACTTCTCGCCCGGCATGGCGTAAAGATAGCCATTGAGACTGTCGATCACCACGAGCTTGCAGCCGCCGTCCACCTGCTTACGGATGCGAGTGACGAATTCGCCAGGCGAAAGCTCCGCGGGGTCTACTTGCTGCACAGTGACAACCCCACTTTCGACGTGCTCTTCCAAATCGAGCCCCAACGCCTTGGCGCGGCCAAGCAGAATCGCACGCGCTTCATCAAAAGCGTAGATCAAGCCCGGCTCGCGATTTAAGGCCATTCGTTTGACATACTGCAAAGCGAGCGTGGATTTGCCGGTACCTGCGGCGCCGAGAATTAGTGTCGCGGTACCGCGGTCCAAACCGCCACCGAACAAATCATCCAGCTCCTTAATGCCGCTGGAAACGTGTTCGAGTGGCGCAGATTTTGCGTAGTGCTCCGCGGCCACGAGACGAGGAAACACGCGCAACCCGCCGGTCTCGATAATGTAATCGTGATAGCCTTCGCGAAACTTAAGTCCTCGGAGTTTCAGCACACGCAGCCGGCGTCGAGACGTGCCGTAATCCGGAGAAAGCTGCTCCATCTCAATAACTCCGTGGCTCGGATCGGTACCGATCAAGCCCCTGTCCATTTTATCGTCCAGCAACAACACCGTGCTTCCGCACTCGGCGAAATGTTGTTTTAAATTTAGCAATTCGCGTCGGTACCGTAAGGCCGTTTCCGCCAATAACCGAAATTCGGAGAGTGAGTCGAACACGATGCGTGCCGGGCGCGTTTTGCTCACTTCGTCCATCAGCAATTTACTGACCTTATTCAAATCGACCTCGGACGGATGAAAAACCGTGGTCTGCGCTTCCGGACGCAGCAGTTGCTCGATAGCGGATATTTCCAGCAGCGGAATACTATCCAGTGACCAACCATGTGAGCGCGTCACCTTCGTCAATTCTCTGCGGGTCTCGGAAAGGGTTACGTAAAAAACCCGTTCTCCGCAGCGCAGTCCCTCGAGCAAGAACTGCAATGCCAGGGTCGTTTTGCCGGATCCCGGATCGCCTTGAATCAAATAAAAACAATCGCGCGGCAGGCCGCCGGATAGGATGTCATCCAATCCTTCGATTCCGCTCGAGCAATAGGCATTATTCAAAACTGCAGGGGCGTTTGTTTTAGATCGGTGCTTTTTCATCGTTCAGCCCAAAAGCAGGCTGTGTTAGGTCTGCGGACAAGTCTTCCTTGAAATTTACCAGCGTGAGTCCCTAGATTAGATTACGAAAGAGAATATCCAAGAACTTGTTCGTCTTTGATTAGATGCCGCGAATCGGATTAAGCAACACAAACTCTAGCGCGCAACGGCAGGGAGACGTCTGACCACTGGCTAGGTCAAACCCGTACGGCCGCGCCGTTGCCGTCGAGCCGCAGCGGCTGCACGCGCGTAACGGCTCTGTCATATCAAAAGTCACACAGCTTTTACACATTCTAAACCGGTTCGTCACAATCGGCGTGTAGATGTTTGAGCGCGCGGTCAATTGCCGCGCAAACAGAAACAAAAACCAACGAACACCAATCGAATCCATGAAACTAAGTCTCAAAAATCCAAAGCAGGCCAAGTCCTGTTCGCTCGTAGTTACCACTATCGCGCTTGCCGCCATGGCCGATTCAAATGCTGCCACGGACAACGCGCGAGTCTTCAACAAAACGGTAAGTAGTGTGTCCGCGGCCAATCCTCAGATCATTATTTTCGTGGATCACAGAGACACGATCGTGGTAACAGAAGATCGCGGCGACACATTGCACGATCAGTTGAATAAGCTCGATTCGATTTGGCCGTACAAACTGAATCAACACCATCCGGAAAGAAGCATCGCCGCGTGATTCGTCGCGCTCGGGCTGGACAACTTGGCCGGTGTCCCAGGGGAAGAGGATAACGAACCGACCGGCGTGCACATGTCTGAGAGAGACAGCACGATCCGCGGATTAATCGGGACGAGAAATTCAGAAAAGATCGAGCGATGCTGTTCTCCACGCAGCAACACGGCGAAAACAACCTGTTCGACGTGTTTCCCGTCGACCTAAGTATTACTGAGGGACCGAGACAGGCAGGCAGCGCCCCGGGCGGGAAACCGTTCGGGGCGTTTTTCTGCGAACTAGGAACAGACCATCCGATTGAACGCGGACTCTGCGGATTGTGCGCTCAGCGCTGCGCTGCGACGTTCGAATTTGTATTCGCGATGGGCTGGTAAAATCGCAGCGCCTCGATGTCACTGCCGAGTTCTCGCAACGGGTAAAGCCCTTTCGTAGAGCCGGCGCCCGGATCGCGCACGAGATAATCGAAACCGTCTTTCCCGGCGATGACGACAAAATGCGTGATGCCATTACCCAACCGCACGCGCACGATCACGGGATTTCCGTGCGCGATGTTCGAATCGATCAATTGATACGAGGGCAAATCTTCATACACGTGGCGCACCCGATCGGGTGCAAACCACGCCGCACGGTCCCAGTAAAGCCACCCTTGGTCCGTGAATCCGCCCGTCGCAGCCAGGAACCAGTTCAACTGCTGCGGATCGACATCGATCCCGTAAAACTTGAACACCATCGCAGCCGCCGCCACGGCGCAGCCTTCGCCGCCCAGCGTGCCGTTCTCGGGAACGCCGCCTAACGGATCGTCGCGCCATTTGTTGTCTCCCTGCTGAAACGACAGCACCGGCAATTCGACGCGAGACAAAAACGGACGCCCGCCGCGCGGTGACAGTTTTCGTTTCCACGTCCAATCAACGTACAGCGCAGCACCCGCGCCCACCAAAACAAGAACGACAACGATAACGGCAACCAGCCACCAGCGCTTCACAGCACCAACACTGTAGAGGCGGCTGTGTCAGCCGCAAATCTGCAGAGCTGTAGCGTCCGCTGTCTCAGCGGAGAAATGAACCGAACTCCGGTGCGCTGAAGACAGCGCACACTACAGCAAAAGCCGGACGCGCTCAGCGCTTTGACGTAACGGCCTCTTCGAACACGCCGCGCTCCCGTTTCTGATCTTCAGGCGGCACCTTCTTATAGAACGCTTCGTTCAAACTCGCTTGTGCCCCTTCGGACAGAATGCGCCGCGACGCCACGAGAGCTTTGTTCATCATGCCGGGCACCACAAACAA
>QHQV01000386.1:5063-5399 GCA_003219945.1 Verrucomicrobiota bacterium
GATTGCGAGCGCTTCGCTCCGGAATGCTTCACGATGACGGGAGGAAGCAAAACCACGCCGAGAGAGACAAGGCGTCCGATGAGCAGGAGCAAACCGCCGACGGATTTGGAATACGGCAACGACGTGAAGGTAATGGCTCAGGAAAAGCCTCTTGGTGAAGTCTCCAGCCAAAATTGGCGGTGGCGGGCATCGGAATGGAATGCAAAAAAATGTTCGAACCGAACACGACAAAAACCAGTCCGAGAAGAATCCCGGTAATAACCGTGGCGATTTTCATTCCCACATCGTGACCTGATTGATTAAACCCCAATCTTCAAAATTCTGGTCGCAGCGACG
>QHQV01000216.1 GCA_003219945.1 Verrucomicrobiota bacterium
TGCCCCGGGGAGCCTGACGTTGTGCTGTGGCCGCTCGAACCCCAAGTCCATTTCACCTGATCGCCTGAATGAATCGTGACGGACGAAGGTGAAAAAACCAAATTCCCGCCGGGGCCAACAGTGACGTCAATTGTCATTGCTCTTGCCGCTTTGGGATAACCGATAAGCGAAACAGCCGCGATCATGACCACTATAAGACGCCAGGAAAAGATTCTCATTGCATGCCCCCCGTTCGGTAAAGATTCAGTGAATCAACGCGGTGAAAGTGCGGTATATGTCACTGGCTGCAATGTCGCAAAAGTAACGCGGTTGTTACCTCAGATCCGAGCCAGCGGCACACATGACCGTCAGGGAGCGCCGCTACATCCACATTCGTGCCGGGACGCTCAGCCTCGCCGTTGCGAGTTAGTCGTACGGCGAACGGGAGTTTTGCCCTCGGGACCGCCGATGGTATAGCCTACGTGGCGAATCGTGTGAATCAGCGGAGGCTCACCAAGCTTTTTCCTGAGCCTACCGATGAACACCTCAACCAGCTTGGTATCGTATTCATGCGCGTGCTCCCATACGCGTTCACACAGCTCCGTGCGTGTGAACACGCGTCCCGGTTCCCGCATTAGCACCTTCAACAACATCAACTCGCGCGGAGAAAGCTCGACCCGCTGGGTGTTTCGGTGAACGTCGTGCGTGGATAGATCGAGCGTGACATCGCCAACGCGCAAACAGATTACTGGTTCCTCCGGATAGCGGCGCCCGAGCGCGCGGACGCGCGCGACGAGTTCACGCATGGCAAATGGCTTCGGCAAATAATCATCGGCCCCGAGTTGCAAGCCGGTTACTCGATCTTCGACGGCACTGCGCCCGGTCAGCAACAGCACACGACTGGCAAGATGCTGTTCGCGAAGGCGCCGCAACAGTTCGAAACCATTAATGCCAGGCAGGCCAATATCGACCACAACGAGATCGAAAGGCCCCTTGCTCAATTCCTCCAACGCGGCTTCACCACTGTGAACGGCTTTCGGATCATGACCATCCTCGGTTAGTGCTGCAGCGATTTGCCGCGCCACGGAAAGCTCATCTTCGACGATCAGAATTCTCACGGATTTATCGGCAACATTGGACGATTAGAAGCGGATCGTAAACTGCGTAGCGAGCAAATGGTTGTCTTCGCCAGGAGCAGTGGTTTCATGCTGGAAACTGTATTGGAATTTCAGCTGCGCATGCGTGGTGAGACGGTAGGTAGCGGCGACATCGACTCTGCCGAGATCTGGACTCCAGTGTTCATTAGCGCCAAAACCATCATCGATTGTGTTAAATAGTTGCTGATTCCAACGAACAGCGGCAAACAACTGCGGCGTAAATTTGTATTTCACTTCGACGTAATAAGCCAACGTGTCCGCATCTCCCACGTTCGGGACTTCAAAACGCGCTTCATAACACTCCGCCCACAGTTGCAGGTGATGCCATGCGAAGCTGATGTCTTGTCCAAGAACAAACTCTCGATAGTCGCTGATGTCCCGACCGGGCGGCAGCGAGGATTCTGCTTCACGTCGAAAATATGGGCCCTCGCTAGCCGAGAAGCCCAAATTCCAAGCTTCGTTAGGCCGGAATCCGATGCGGCTGCTAAAAGTCGGATTTTCAAAACCATTCTCTGTAATGTACCAGGATTCGGGACGCGAGGAGAGAGAGGCATTCTTCATTTCGACGGCGTAATCAAACCGACCCAACCGACCGGACACAGAAATCCCGCTGGCGTAGCTCGGCCCCCAGATCACTGGATTGAAGGCGTACTTTCCCTGCGAGTAAGGTGCATAGATGAAATACAGAGGTGAATAGGGCGCGTACTTGTCCTGAATGGCAGTCACATTTTCATAAACCAACGGCGCGCTAATAAACGGATTGTCCCACGGTAAGTGTCGCGGTACCCAATTGCCGACGACGGTTGCGAACTTGCCAACCTGCAGTGTAAAATGACCGTCCTGCCATGGGGTGATTCGAAGCGCATACTCGTCCAAGCGAACATCGGCGCCGTGGTCGCTCGGATCGAACCCGCGATCGAGCCGCGCTTGCGCGAAGAAATACACTTGCGAACCCGCTTGCGCGTCGAGAAACAGCGTGAGACGCGGATTGAAGAGATTGTCGATTTCCGAGTCGATGAGGCCCGGCGCGGGCTGTTGGAAATTATAAAATTCCAGATCGATTGTG
>QHQV01000217.1 GCA_003219945.1 Verrucomicrobiota bacterium
GACCGCCGAGCTTGCCTTCCGTGCCGACTTCGCGCGCCACCCGCGTCACTTCCGCCGCAAACGAGCGGAGTTGATCGACCATCGTGTTGATGGTGTCCTTGAGTTCGAGAATTTCACCGCGCACATCAACGGTGATCTTTTTGGACAAGTCACCCTTGGCCACGGCCGTTGTGACTGCGGCAATGTTGCGGACTTGTGAGGTGAGGTTGGATGCCATCGAGTTGACCGAGTCAGTCAGGTCTTTCCACGTGCCGGAAACACCCTCGACTTTCGCTTGGCCCCCAAGTTTACCTTCGCTGCCGACTTCGCGGGCGACGCGCGTGACCTCTGAGGCGAACGAACGCAACTGGTCCACCATCTTGTTGATGGTGTCCTTTAGTTCGAGCAATTCCCCCCGAACATCCACAGTGATCTTTTTCGCAAGATCGCCGTTGGCTACAGCAGTGGTGACTGCAGCGATGTTGCGAACCTGCGAAGTGAGATTCGAGGCCATGAGATTCACGTTCTCGGTCAAATCTTTCCAAATTCCGGCAACGCCTTTGACTTCTGCCTGGCCGCCCAGCTTGCCTTCCGTCCCGACTTCGCGCGCGACACGCGTGACCTCCGATGCGAACGCGCCGAGCTGCCCGACCATTGCGTTTACCGTTTTAGCCGTATGCAGAAATTCACCCTTCAGCAGCCGGCCTTTGATCTCGGTCGCCATCGTTTGAGACAAATCTCCCTTTGCGACCGCTCCGATGACTCGCGCCATCTCGCTGGTAGGCCGCACGAGATCGCCAACCAAATCGTTGATCGACGCAATCGCGTCGGCCCAGGAGTTGGTCACTTCGCCAATCGAAGCGCGCTGTGTAATCCGACCTTCCTTGCCGACAACGCAGCCGATGCGCTCCAGTTCGCGCGCCATGCGCTCATTCCTTTCGATCACCGCATTAAATGTGTCGGCGATCTTGCCAGGAACGCCTGTCCAATCCTCCGGCAATCGCGCGGAAAAATCGCCGCGCTTAAAGGCCATCAATGCTGAGAGCAGTTGACCGCTGTCGAAATCAGTGCCGTTAGATGGCGCGCGATTTCGTTGTCGCGCAGCCGCAACAATGGGAGCTTTTTTCATGGAATGGTCCTCCCAAACAGGGGTTTCTCTTCGCCATTGAAAACTTGAGGCGTGAGATCGGAATACGTCATTTTCCAGCGCCGTACACTAATCGGTCCTTCGACGGTATTGAGCCGTATTTCCCTTAACCAACCGGCGCCGATGCGTTTCGTCGAGAAAAAAACTCACAGACGGAACAGTGGTTTTGGTGAATCGTAAACAGCCCAAACTTCCCAAACCCACCGTTTTGAAGGGAGTTCCTAGGCCGCCGCTGAAACAGGCAAGCTGCGCAAGCGAATGCCAAAAACGATTGCCAGCACGCCCGTTATCACCGCGTACCAGGCGATGATCCAGATGAGCGCCGCCGCACCAGCGAGTGGGTTCCAAAAGAGAAGACCCGCGAAGATGATCGAAGCTAGGCCCATCAGAATATGAAACCACTCGCCCTTGATCTCCCGCCGCATTTTGATTGCCAGCGCAATTTCTGTTGCACCGACCATCAATGCCCACGCGGCGATGTAAATGACCAGTGCCAGCGCGGTTATTGCCGGCGCGTGGAAAGTAAGCAAGCCAACGATGACTCCGAGAATTCCGATGATTAGATTGAATCCCCAGTCCGGATCCGAGTCACGGTGCCCGATGGCGCCTACGATGCGAAAAATACCGTCAATCAAGACCCAGGCTCCAAAGAACAGCACAAGTGTCGCGGCAGCCATGAGCGGATGAGTGAACGCGATTACTCCGAAGATAATTGCAGCGACACCCCGTAAAACCGGAACCCACCAATGACGTTTTAAGGTTTCGAGAAGCATGAGACCGTTTTAGACATGAGCCTTTCGAAAGGCAAGCGCATTCCGCGGCCGTAACCGGCGTGCGCCTGCCAGAGCTGCTGCGCCGAACGACGCATTTAGCAGCAGGCCACTACAACCCGCACTTTGCACCGGCCTCCGAAATACTGGAGCGACTTCGGAGAAGAGAGGCCAAATACGTATCAACCGAAGGCGCACTAGTGATTCGCGCCAAGTTATCTGGCCTTTCGAGACGCGAGAAAATCGCGTACGCGATTTTGCTTCGCGGCACGCTTTTCTCGCCGTAACCCGAGGGAATATTGCTCGACCAGTAACGAACGTACTGACCGTCCGGNCCGTGCTCGTTTCTCCCCACCTGACGCGACCAGAAAATCTTCATGAAATCGCCAGGCTTCGCTTGATCGATATTGTCGAAATTTCGACCGAGTCGCAGCTCGTGAAACAGACGCGCGGTGCCCGGGCCATTTGCGTTCCAGCGGCCCCAAACGCCTTCTCCATCGCGTTGATCGCGAATGATCAGGCGCTCAAGCGCGCCGTAATCCAGACGAAGCTGACCGCGTTCCCGCAGAGCTTCGATCGTTCTGATAAACACCAAATACGTTGCGCCGGAACAGAAACTCGGCCCCGCAGGAATGATGAAGAATTTTCCCGACTCAAAATGCGCCGATGATTGCAAACGAATCTTTGCAAAATGCGAAACAGAGTAACGACCGCCTTTAGGCATCTCTTTCACCTGCTCAAGAACCAGGTCGTTGCAATCGCCGGCGAACGAGAATTGCGGCGCGATAGCAATAAACGTAGTGAGGATGCTTACACACAGCTTGTTCACCGGCGCATAAGTAAACACCGAAACATGATCTCGCAACGGCAGGCGCGAAACAACAAGCAGTGTGTTCGCGTTGTCGCGGGACGTGTGCTAAACGAATTGCATGCTGCGCTTCACAAAAATGAATGGCGCTGGGAACGATTTTATCCTGTTTGATAACAGGACAGCAGACATCGATTTGGATCGTAACCAAATCGCGCAATTGTGTGATCGGCACCGCGGCATCGGCGCCGACGGCATCCTGTTACTCGAAAACCCAACAAACCGTGCGGATTTTCGAATGCGCTATTTCAACGCCGATGGCGGAGAAGCGGAGATGTGCGGCAATGGCGCGCGCTGCTTCGCACGGTTTGCAGACAAGGTCGGCGGACAGAAGGGAAGAATTTCTTTTGAAACGCCGGCCGGCGTGATTTCCGCGGAATTGAAAGACGATTTGGTGACCCTTCGAATGACCGAGCCCACTGATTTGCGATTGAATGTCGATTTATCCATGGCAGCTGAAAACAGGACGGTTCACTTCATCAATAGTGGCGTCCCGCATGTCGTGATTCCCGTTGCGAAAATCGACAATGTCGATGTACGAGGCGAGGGCGCAGCGATTCGTCATCACGAAATGTTTTCACCAAACGGCACCAACGTGAACTTCATTGAAAAACTCGGACCCAACAAAATTGCTATCCGCACCTATGAACGCGGCGTGGAAAACGAAACGCTCGCCTGCGGGACGGGAATAGTCGCCAGCGCGCTCATCTTCGCCGCCAGTGAAAATTGCGAAGGGCCGGTCACTGTCCTCGCGCGCGGCGGAGACGAATTGCAGGTCAGCTTTGAAGAAACTCAACATGAATTTCGTAACGTCACGCTGACTGGCCCGGCGGAATTTGTTTTCGAGGGAACAATCGACATTTGAACTCCACAAGCTTGGTGCTCTGTCATTCCGAGCGGAGTCGAGGAATCTCTAGTTTTAGATGTCTAGAGATGTCTCGACTTGGCTCGACATGACAACTGAATAGAAAAATATGTTTCGCGGCACGTTCACGGCATTGGTTACGCCATTTCGCGATCGCGGAATTGATGTTGCTGCCTTCGAACAACTGATCGAAACACAAGTCGCCGCAGGTATCACTGGGATCGTCGCGATCGGCACGACTGGCGAATCACCCACGCTTGCGCATGAAGAACGGGAACAAGCGATCCGTGTTGCAGTTGCAAAGGCGAACAAACGTTGC
>QHQV01000218.1 GCA_003219945.1 Verrucomicrobiota bacterium
TATTGGATCACGTTGCCAAATTCCTGGCCGTAACTCGTGCTGCCGCGCGGATTCGGGTAGAGCACCACGTAACCCTTCGCAGCCATCCACTGAAATTCGTGAACGAAAATGTGGCCGTAGGCAACGTGTGGCCCGCCGTGAATGTTCAGAATCAGCGGATACTTCTTGTGCGCGTCGAAACCAGGCGGCTTTTGCACCCATGCCTCTATGCGTTTGCCATCAAAGCTGTCGTACCAAATCTCTTCCGGTTCGGTGAGATTCAATTTCGAGAACAGCTCGTCATTGACATTCGTTAACTGCTTTGGTGATGCACCTTGGCTTGCGCGATCGAGACCAAAGAGATCGTTAAGGCGAGTGGGCGCCGATAAGACATAGACCAGCTTCGAAGCGTCGGGCGTGGCGCCAAGATTCATCACGCCGTGATTTCCGGTAGTTAGATCTTGCACTGTGCTGCTGTTACCGGGTTCACCGCCCCCGGCTACAGTTACGTCAAACAGCCCGACATTTCGCTTTCCTTCCCTGGAATATACCGTGATGAGCCCTTTTCCGTCTGCCGTCCAGATCGGTTTGTTTAGTCCGCCGGCCCGCGGCGACGCGCTGTCTCCGATAATGAAACCATCGATGTCGAAATCAAAATTCGCGGTAAGGTTCCGTGGTTTTGCATTTGGCGAGAGATCGAGGACCCATAGATCTGGCTCTGTATATGAGTTGATTGGCTGGTTGGTCGCTGCGACGAATGCGACCTGTCTGCCGTCGGGACTCAGAGACAACGCGCCTCCGCCCGGTCCGAATTGCGTGTTCAGATCGATCGTTGTAATCTTGACCGGTTTGCCGCCCGCTGCCGCAACGGAGTAAAGATCTGTTCTCGGCAGTTCGTAGTACGGTTCGTCGATCCGGCTCGAGGTAAAATAAATTTGCGAGCCGTCCTTCGACCAAATCGCATTCTCTTCATCGAAACGGCCAGTAGTGAGCTGGCGCGGTTTCACTTTCTCTTCGCCGCTCCGTGGCGCGGTCACGATCCAGATATGAGTCGGATGCTTTGGATCGATGTAACCTTCGTTGTCTTGTCGATACACCGCGCGCGTGATCACGCGAACATCGCTCTCATGCTCCGAGTCTGCTTTGCTCGCCGGAGTTGGCGTCGCCTTGTTCGCCGTGGCCTTGGCAGCGGCGGATTCCTGGCTTTTTTTCTTTTCCTGTTTCGCAAGGTCCTCAGCGTTGGTATCGCTTGTGAACGCGATGTTTTTTCCGTCTGGCGCCCAAACCAGATTGCCGGCGCCTCTCGGCAAATCGGTAAAAACAAACGAATCGCCGCCGGCCATCGGCAGCATTGCGAGTTGTGGTGGCTCAGGCTTGTTATCTTTTTCGGTCGAGCGCAGGAACAGCAGGAATTTTCCGTCTGGTGACCAGCGCGGCGTCGTGTCGTGATCGCCTTTTGTCAGTCGACGCGGCGCTTCGCCGCCCATCATGGGCACTGACCAAATAGAAGTGTTATAGCCTTCTTTTTTCTCGTTGACGGTGACGCGCATAAATGCAACACGCGCGCCATCCGGCGACACCTGCGGATCACCGATCCACACAAAATCCCACAGATCTTTTTCGGTGATGGCGCGTTTTTCGGCCAGCGCGGTGCCGATCCCGAGAGCGAAGAGAATGACGAAGCACGAATGACGAATGCCGAATAAATGACGAAGCACGAAGCCTGACAATAGATGGTGAGAGCGTTTGGTCATTTGATGATCGGAATTGTTTCGGCATTCGACATTCGGATTTCGTAATTTCGCGGCCGCGGAGCGGCCGCGATCACATATGCTCGATGACGTTGTCTCCGAACTGCGAGCACTTGATCTCCGTCGCGCCGTCCATTAAACGCGCGAAGTCATAGGTGACGCGTTTGCTTGCGATCGCGCCGCTCAATCCCTTGAGAATCAGGTCGGCGGCTTCCGTCCAGCCCATGTAACGGAACATCATTTCACCGGAAAGAATCACCGACCCGGGATTCACCTTGTCCTGGTTCGCGTATTTCGGCGCGGTGCCATGCGTAGCTTCGAAAACGGCGTGGCCGGTGATGTAATTGATATTTCCTCCGGGAGCGATGCCGATTCCTCCCACTTGCGCGGCGAGCGCATCGCTTAGGTAATCGCCATTCAAATTTAGCGTGGCAATGACATCGAAGTCTTCGGGGCGTGTCAAAACCTGCTGGAGCGTGATGTCGGCAATCGCGTCCTTGATCACAATTCCCGCACCCGGCTTTCCCATCGGAATTCTGCACCACGGCCCGCCATCGAATTCTTCCGCCCCAAAATATTTTTTTGCGATTCCAAAACCCCAATCGCGAAAGGCGCCCTCCGTAAACTTCATGATGTTACCCTTGTGCACGAGGGTCACGCTCTTGCGCCGGTTTTGAATCGCGTACGAAATTGCGCTGTGAATGAGTCGCGCACTGCCTGAATAACTGACCGGTTTGATCCCGATTCCTACACACACGTCATCGCTCTCTTTTGCGCC
>QHQV01000307.1:0-5781 GCA_003219945.1 Verrucomicrobiota bacterium
GACATGACGTAATGCGCAGTGTTTTGGTCCCAGACATCGGCCATCCACCTGGCGGCGAGCCCGACCGGAAGAATTCCGCCGTTCACGAAACCGAAGTAGCGGCCGTCTGTTTGAGTGACGACAGCAGGCGCGCCGATTTCCTGGAGCTGATCGAGAACCAGGAATGGGTCGCTCGGATTTTCGGGGAGCGGTTCAACCAGGGCATGCATCGCTTCCAGCGATTTTTCGCCGGGAAAAACCGGACGTTCTTCAAGACTGTCGATGTAGTGCCCGGCAAACTGCCGCGCCTTGTCGAGCAACAATGGAAGCTTTTCACGATCTGCGACTCGACTAAGGGACGTTTGAAACTCGCTCGCGTCCTGCTCTCGCTCGTCGCTACCCTCGGCGACTTTACCTTCTATCTCGGAAATCCCTTTCCTCGATTGTTCGTTTGCGATCATATCATCGAAAATAGGTTGTCGTATCGACAGCGTCCAATTCGCCCGCAATGATGTTCCGTGAATGAGCAGAATGTTCGGCGAACGTTGAAGCAGAGGTAAGTGTGTTTCCGGGGAGCGCACGCGCCTCGCGTGCTGGCGATCGCGCCCTCGCGGTCGCGAACTTTTTGGCTTTCGCTGTACTTAAGTTGGAGGGAACGCATTTCGGCGAGGGCGCCGAAATGTGCACGCGAGGCGCGTGCGCTCCCCGGAAAATCCGTGCACGAACACAACGCGGGATTGTCGATCTTGTTCGATCGCCGCGGCGACACGGATTTGTCGTGGCGAGTTGAATTACCTGGGCGCTTCGCGTTAAGTCTCGGCGATGTCACTCGTTTTTAAAACCATTCAGACTGAAGGAATCGCTGAGCTTTCCTATCTCGTCGGCGACGATGACGAAGGAGTGGCGGCGGTCTTTGATCCGAGAGCTGATTGCGACGTTTACATTGAAGCGGCGCGTCAGGCCGGCGTCGCTATCACGCACATTTTCGAGACCCATATTCATGCCGATCTGGTGAGCGGCTCGCGCGAACTGTGCGCGCAATTGGAAACGGCAAAGATTTACGCCAGCGGCGAGGGCGGCGCAGAGTACGGTTTTAGCCCTGAGAAAATCAAGGATGGCGAGCGATTTGAATTTGGCGAAGTGATTGTCACGGCGCGCCACACGCCGGGACATACGCCCGAGCATATGTCGTATTTGCTTTCTGAGGCAGATCATCCTGAAGAGCCGTGGGCGGTGCTCACGGGCGATTCGCTTTTTGTCTCTTCCGCCGGCCGGCCCGACTTGTTAGGCGAGAAATTTACCAGGCAACTTGCCGAACAACAGTTCCACACGTTGCACGATTTCTATCTGAATCTCCCCGATCACGTGATGATTTATCCCAATCACGGGGCCGGCTCGCCGTGCGGCGCCGACATCGGCGCGCGGTTGAGCAGCACGATCGGTTACGAAAGGAAATTCAATAATTTTTTGCAGTTCACCGACGCAAAGAGCTTCACCGACTTTGCAATTAAAACGGCGCCACCGGTCCCGCGGTATTATCCGCTGATGAAGAAAGTGAACGCGGAAGGACCTAAAGTGCTTGGAAGTCTTCCACGCGTTCCGGGTCTTTCTCCCAAGGCTTTCAAAGATGCGATCGAGAAGCAGGCTGGCGTTCTTGTTGATGTGCGCAACATGCTCGCGTTTGGCGGCGGTCACATTGCTGGCGCACTTAACATTGCCGGCACGCCGATTCTCTCTATTTGGGCGGGGTGGCTGCTCGATCCAGCAAAGCCAATTCTTCTTGTGCTTGAGGAGGATAATGATCTCGACAAAATCGTTCGTTTATTTGTTCGCACAGGATTTACAAAGTTCGCCGGTTATTTGATCGGCGGAATGAAAGCTTGGCACGCAGCAGGGTTTCCGCTGGAAAGAATCGGGCAGATGAGCGTGCACGAGCTGAATGAACGCAAATCTTCGTTGCAGGTTGTCGATGTGCGTTCGCCCGGTGAATGGAAAAAGGGGCATGTTCCTGGCGCCCATCACATTTTCGTGCCGGAGCTTGGCACCCGGGTGGGAGAACTTGATCCTAAGAAACCCGCGGCGGTTTATTGCGGCAGCGGTTATCGCGCCAGCATCGCCACGAGCATTTTGAAGCAGCAGGGTTTCAATGAGCTTTGGAATGTTCCCGGCAGTTGGGAAGCCTGGAAAAAGGCGAAGCTGCCAATTGAAGAAGTGGACGGCAAATGAACGGAGCAACGGCGCTACCCCGGCGTTCATTCGGGGAGACGATGCGCGCGGATGTTTGGTGGATCCAACCGCTGCTCGTATTTATCGGATTGTCGACTTTCATCGTCTATTCCACGTGGGCGGCTTTTCAGGGAAAAAATTATTTCTTCGGCAATTACGTCTCGCCGTTTTATTCGCCGGAACTGTTTGGCAATTCGCCCCATAGTTGGTTCGGACCGAAACCGGGCTGGTGGCCGCAGTGGCTTCTATTTTCGCCCGCCCTTTTAGTTCTTTGGGCACCGGGTGGCTTCCGGCTCACCTGTTATTATTATCGTGGCGCTTACTACAAAGCGTTCTGGGCCGATCCGCCGGCCTGCACTGTAGGTGAGCCGCGCAAGAGCTACTGGGGCGAGCGTTCGTTCCCACTGATCATGCAAAACGTGCATCGGTATTTTCTTTATCTGGCGCTCTTGTTCATTTTGATTTTGACCTATGACGTTTGGAAAGCGCTCTGGTTTGTGGAGCCAGCGACAGGCAAAAGTTCATTCGGCATCGGCGTCGGCACCGTTGTACTCGCCATCAACGTTTATCTGCTGGGTGGCTACACAATCGGGTGCCACTCCTTACGACATCTGATCGGAGGATTTCGCGATCAACTTGCAAAATCCCGAGCCTGTTATCGCGCCTACGACTGCGTGAGTTGCCTGAATCGGCGCCACATGCTGTGGGCGTGGTTAAGTCTGTTCTGGGTTGGTTTTGCCGACCTGTACGTGCGGCTGTGTGCTATGGGAATCTGGACAGATTGGCGAATCCTGTAACATTCAGGAATGAGCGCGAGCGAACTTCTGCACCAAATCGAGTCGCTCCCGAAGCAGGAAAGGCTTTGGCTGGGGGAGAAGCTGAGTCAACTCACAGAGGCGGATATTCCTGCATCTTTGCGCCAAAGCATTGCTGAGGCAGAACGTGGCGAGCTGATCGATTTGGATGAGGCGCTGCGCGAGCTCGATGCCATGTAAATTCGTCTTCAAGACCACACCCGCGTTTCGAACGGCGTTGAGGAAATTAACGCGTCTCCATCGAGTCCGATCTGCGTGCCATTTTCTACATAGAAGGCGATGCGTTGTTAGTCTTGATATCGGCGATCGCGCAATTTATCGCAATTGACGATGCCTGAGTACGAAACTTTTGATTACGACGTTCTCGTGATTGGCGCTGGTGGCGCGGGGTTGCGGGCTGCGATTGAAGCTTCGGCTGCTGGCGTTCGCGTTGGACTCGTCTGCAAATCGCTTCTGGGTAAAGCGCACACGGTGATGGCGGAGGGGGGAATCGCAGCGGCGTTGGCCAACGTCGATGAACGCGACAATTGGAAGGTGCATTTCGCCGATACCATGCGCGGCGGTCAATATGTCAATCAATGGCGCATGGCTGAATTGCACGCCAAGGAAGCGCCCGATCGAGTGCGCGAGCTCGAAGCCTGGGGCGCCGTTTTTGATCGCACAAAAGACGGCCGAATTCTGCAAAGACATTTCGGCGGCCACAAATACCCGCGACTGGCGCACGTGGGCGATCGTACGGGGTTGGAGATGATCCGCACATTACAAGACCATGGTGTTCACAAGGGAATTCATGTCCACATGGAGCACACCATTCTTTCGTTGCTCAAGGACGGCGACCGCGTGATAGGAGCCTTCGGGTACGAACGAGAGAGAGGCCGTTTCAAAATTTTCCGGGCCAAAGCTGTGGTGCTAGCCACGGGTGGGATCGGTCGCGCCTACAAAATTACCAGTAACAGTTGGGAATATACTGGAGATGGACACGCGCTCGCGTACGAGGCGGGTGCCGAACTCATCGATATGGAGTTCATTCAATTTCATCCCACCGGAATGGTCTGGCCGCCGAGCGTCATGGGAATCCTGGTCACCGAAGGCGTGCGAGGCGAAGGTGGCATTTTGACCAACAAAGACGGCAAACGTTTTATGTTCGACGAAATCCCTGAAGCCTATCGCGCTCACACTGCCGACAACGAAGAGGAAGGCTGGCGCTATTGTCAGGGACACAAAGACGCGCGCCGCCCGCCGGAGTTACTGACGCGCGATCACGTCTCGCGTTGCATCGTCCGCGAGATCAAGGAGGGCAGGGGAAGCTCGCACGGCGGCGTGTTTCTCGATATCTCCTGGATCAAATCGAAAATCCCAAATTCGGCAGAACACATCAAACGCAAGCTCCCGAGCATGCATCACCAATTTAAACAGCTTGCCGACATCGATATCACCGAGCAACCGATGGAAGTTGGACCGACGACGCATTACATCATGGGCGGCGTGCGCGTTGATCCCGACACGCAAATGAGTCGAGTGCCGGGCCTCTTTGCAGCGGGCGAGTGTGCGGCGGGAATCAACGGCGCGAATCGTCTCGGCGGCAATTCGCTTTCCGATCTATTGGTGTTTGGGAAACGCGCAGGCGAATTTTCGGCGCAGTTCGCGAAGCAGAACTCGTTCGGTGAAATCCGCAACGATCAGATCGACTCCGCCGCGCGCGAAGCGCTCGCGCCATTCGACCGAGGCGACGGCGAGAACCCGTACCAAATCCAAAAAGATTTACAAGAATTGATGCAGGACAATGTGGGAATTGTTCGAACGGAATCTGAAATGCAGTACGCGCTCGGCCAGTTGCAGCAACTGAAACAGCGAGCGAATCACGCCGCAGTTACAGGCAATCGCGAATACAATCCTGGTTGGCATACTACCATCGATTTAAACAATCTCCTTACCGTATCGGAGGCGATCACCCGCGCCGCAGTCGAGCGGAAAGAAAGCCGCGGCGCACAATTTCGCGAAGATTATCCAGAAAAGCACGAACCTTTTTCAAAAGTGAACACAATCATCCTCAAAGCGCGGGACGGATCCATGCAAATCCGATTGGAGCCTTTACCCGAAATACCGGATTATCTGAAACAGGTGATTGAAGAGAATCGGTGAGATCGTGAATCGAGAATCGTTACATCGTGAATCGCCGCTGGAACGGCGTCGAAAAACCTCCACTTTTGAGGATTTGGAAGTGTATCAAGTGGCGCGTGAGTTTCGAAAAGCGATGTATCGCGTCGCGAAAGACTTGCCCGAGATCGAAAAATTTGGATTGGCGAGCCAAATTCGACGCGCTGCGGTTTCCTTAACGAACAATATCGCGGAAGGCCATGGTCGATATCACTACCTTGATCAAATCAAGTTCACCTTGCAGTCGCGCGGGTCACTTGAAGAACTGGTTGATGATCTGAACATTTGCGAAGACCAACAGTATCTTGTCGGTAAACAGATCATCGCTCTGAAGGAGCAAGGCTGGCGCGTTCGGCAGCTCATCGATGGCTACATTCGCTACTTACGTCAGCACACAACCCCCGCGACGCGAGTGAAGGAAGACGATTTCTCGTACGTGGATGATCCTGACGATTCACGATTCTCGATGTAACGATTCACGATGAAGGTCTCCTTCAAAATCTGGCGCGGTGACTCGAAGGGAGGCGCGTTTCGCGATTACACGAGCGAGTGCTCGGAAGGGATGGTTGTGCTTGATGCTGTCCACCAGATTCAGGCGACGCAA
>QHQV01000307.1:5839-14723 GCA_003219945.1 Verrucomicrobiota bacterium
GCCGAAGCTGATGTGCATGACGCGGATGAGCGAATTGCCCTCGGAAAAACCGGTGACGATCGAGCCGATCAAAGCTTTTCCGGTCATCAAGGATTTGGTGACAAATGTCTCATGGAATTTCCAGCTCAAGAAAAAGATCAAGCCCTTCAAGCCGCGACCGCCCGATGCGCCGGACGGCACATGGCGCATGCAGCAGAAGGACATCGATCGCGTGCAGGAATTCCGGAAATGTATCGAATGTTTTCTTTGCCAGGACGTCTGTCACGTTCTGCGCGATCACCAGATGCACGACAAATTCATCGGGCCGCGCTTTTTGATTCATGTCGCCGCTCTGGAGATGCACCCGCTCGACACGGAAGATCGCATAGAGGAACTGCGGGATGCTTACGGCATCGGTTACTGCAATATCACCAAGTGTTGCACGAAGGTTTGTCCCGAAAGCATTGAAATCACAGACAACGGAATCATTCCGTTAAAGGAACGCGTCGTGGATCAGTATTATGACCCGCTAGGTTGGCTCTGGGGTCGGTTGAAGAAGAAGAGCGAACAGAGAATCGAGAATCGTAAAGGGTGAACTGCAGATCGTGGGTTGTCTTTGCCGATGTAACGATTTAACGATGTAAAGAATCACGGCGAAGCCATGCCCGAACTGAAACAACTCCACAAAGACGCCATTCCCGCCGCGTTGGAAAAAGCTGAGCGCTACCGTTTGCTCAATGAACCCGGCGAAGCGGAGAGCATTTGCCTCGACATTCTTGCCGTGGATCCAGATAACCAGCGGGCCATCATCATGCTCTTGCTCGCGTTCACAGATCGATTCGAAAAAGGGTATGCTGTCAGCGAGACCCAAACGAAAGAATTGCTGCGCCGCGTGAAATCGGAATATGAGCGGGCCTATTATTCCGGAATCATCGCCGAACGCCGGGCAAAGACGAAACTGCGGCAGCACACCCCGGGTTGCCGATTTCAGGCTTACGATCTTTTGCGCGAAGCAATGGACTGGTTCGAAAAAGCCGAACCGCTCAGCCCGCTTGGTCACGACGATGCGATTCTGCGGTGGAACACCTGCGCCCGCATCATTGAGCGAAACAAACTCGTAGCTCGCGAAGAAGAAGAACGAATCGAATTTCCTCTCGAGTAACTGTGCCCGGCGCCCTGTTAGGCAGCGTGCGCGCTTCGCACAGCGAAGCGGTTACAGGACGGCACTTACACAATCGCGCCGCCGCATGTGGAGCCCGCGCCAGCCGTGCAACCGAAACAATGATCGCCGGTCATGATCTCGCGACGTTCGAGCGAATCGGGGTTCACGTCCCACAAAAAAGTCCGCTGCCCATTGTTCCATTGCAGCCCGAGCTGCTGATTGAAATCGCAGTCATAAACTTCCCCACGCCACCCGACGCTGATCGTATTGCGGCACATGAGACCTTCGATAGTCGCTGGATTGAACGACTCGATTAAAAGTTGCATGTACTCATCGAGCCGATTGTTGAGGCGCAGGTAAGCGGCGAACCGGCCGATCGGAAGATTCGTAAGCGTATAAAGGCTGTTGAACACAATTCCGAAATGCGTTTCCAGCTCTCGTTTATAATCGGCCTGAAGCTCATCTTGCGGCGATGGCAAAAACGCGCCCACCGGATTGTAGACGAGATGCAACTGTAAAGCTGGATTGATCCCGTAGCCTAACGAGTTCAGATGTTGCAGCGCCGCGATGCTGCCCTCGAATACTCCGTCCCCGCGTTGCGCATTCACGTTTTCCGCTGAGTAACACGGCATTGAAGCGATGATTTCCACTTCTCTACCAGCGAGAAACTCCGCGAGATCGCTGTATCCCTCTTCAAGCAAGATGGTGAGATTGCAGCGATCGATCACGTGAGGTGACGGCTGCAGGTCTTTCACGCGCTCGATGAAATAGCGAAAATCGGGAATCATTTCCGGCGCGCCACCGGTGAGGTCAACCGTGGGAATCTCCGTATTCGCCAGCCAATCGATGATCCGATCAATTGTCTTCCGCGTCATGATCTCCTTGCGCTTTGGTCCGGCGTTCACATGACAATGCACGCAGGTGAGATTGCAAAGCTTACCCACGTTCACCTGAAGAATTTCAGGGCGGCCGCGGCGAAGCGAGATCGATTGCTCGCTCAGCTTGTGCAAGAAACGGTTCACGGCCAGAGCAACAGTATGCGTGATGCCATGAAAGTCATTCCGAGCAGAGGCGGAGAACCCCGTGGCATCACTGTCAGGTAATTTCGCGGGATCTCTCGACTTCGCTCGAGATCACCGACTGCTTACCGATCTTTTGGGTTAAATTGCCCGGCTTGCTAAAAATGATTTTCGAAATGCGACCATCCGTTCCGACGAGCCAACCGGCTTTCGGAGTGGCGAAAGCTACCACCCAAAATTCCGTCACACCCGCTTTGGGCCGCGCCGTGGTGATCACCGCCAAAAACGGGTCATAGGCGGCGGCGATTTGGTTAGCGCTCCCAGCGCCGGCGCGTTCACGAAATCGCGGACGCCAGTTGGACCAAGCACAACAGCGCGACTTCAACGCATTCCGTCCACTCCTTGTTATGACACATTTGATAAGCGGTCTTTTGGGCCGCAAATTCCGGTTTCAGATAGTAATCGCGATCGGGCAGACCGATTCCGGCCTGGATCAGATAGAATGCGTATCTGTGCGGGTCCTTTAAATCCGCGTAGATCATGAGAGTAAAGAGCGAAAATTCGAAATCAGTTGTGGTCCGGCCCATCAGCGCGGTGAAATAGTCACGAGTTTTGACGTCCTTGAGATTGTTCAGCTCAGGCTCGATTGCTTTCGCGCCAAGTTGCTCAACCCGCGCTTGGTCCATGAACGAGCGGTAAAAAGCGCCGACCTTTCCTCGAGCGTGGATGGATGTTCATTCGATTTCGCGCCGAGCGATTCCATCATCTCGTGCAGCCGCTGTTCGGTCAGATCGGTCATTGCGAGCCGGAGCGAGTACGCGGGCTTGTCCGGAGGAATCTGCCTTTTGTTGATCCAGGTTCCGTTCGCGTAACGGAAGAAATCGTCCCCCGGTCTGTCGCTGGATCCATTCCGGACAGATCGAATCCCCAAGCGCCGTATTTCAATCTCGTCGGAGGTATATCTCCGGCGTTGAGGAGAGGCGCAGAACAGCAGAGAGCGGCGAGCAGAAGAATGCGGAGCAGTGACCTCATAAATGAATCATTGATCGAGCAAGACACTAAACGAATAAAAGCACGTTGAGAAGTTGAGAGACAAGACCGGTTCGTCCGACCGCACACGAGAAGTTGGCACCGACCGTCGTATTAATTTGGCGAAAAGAAAAATGCCGGATGTCGATTCCTGACGTCGACATCCGGCATGAACGCCTCACCCGGCTACGGGACGCTATTCCTTCCGTAGTTTAAGGTGAAACAGGCACGGCTAAATATGCCGTTAAAACGCCCGTAATTGGGTCGACAGCTCTACCTGTAATCTCTCCCTTGTTATTTATGTCTTTCGCGCTTGCGAGAACGGCAGAGTAACTGCCTTTGAGATCGTTGAGGTCTGTTGGTGTGTTGCCATGGTCCCAAATAACTGCACGACAATCAACCAGATCGGCGTCGCATGAGACACCGACTACCTGCCGGGCTTCATTAATACCGTAGGCCTCACTGTCCACATGTTTTGGTGTCCGGTTTGGCAAAGGTTTTAGCTGTCGGATGCCATCTTCCCTGGTCCACATGAAAGCGTGTAGGATGTCGCCTTCAACAAACGCCGGGTCGCCGGCAAACCCAACCACATCGCCTCGTTGATTGATTGCCGTCGGCGTATTCCACCACGGTGCTGGCGCATTTGGATAAATATCCATCACGGTGCCATTTTCCCAAAGCACGGCATGCTTGGCCGTATGTCTTCCAACGGCCTGATCGCAGATACCGGAGATGCCCACGATTTGACCATTATCATTGATCGCCGTCGCAGCTCCTGAGCTGTCGCCGGGGATTAGTGGCAAGTCTCGGATCTGGTCCGGTGGTCCCAGAGTCCACACGGCTGGGTGAAACTGAAGGACTTGGGTGCAGCAACAGTTGGGGTCATGAAAGCCATTCTCCGCCCACCCGACCACCTGACCCAAGTTGTTGGCTCCGGTTGCAAAGCCGTTATTGCCGCCCGGAAATGGGGGAAGTCCTCTCATCTGGTTGTTTTGCCAAACGAACCCGAGGTTGATATAACCGACGTTGTTAGGCGTACTGTAGAACGCCGCGCTACTCCAAGCCTCTCCGAGAGGCTCGGCATCGGCGGTTTGAGAGATACCCACGATAATTCCTGAGGTATTTTTCACGTTCCATGTGACACTGCTGTTTGGTCCGCCGAGTGTGAAGAGGTCGGTCAGCGAACTGTTTCGCCACAGCGCAGCGTGCCGGTTCCTATTCGGCAGTCTGGCATAGCCTGACACCCAGGTCTGGTCATTGATACTATTTCCCCCGTTACTCGTTCCGCCAAGCCCGGGGAGGTTTGACACCTGGTATTGTGTTCTCGCCTTCGTCTGCGCTGACTTCTGTGCGAGCGCCGGCGCTAGAACCGCTCCGCAGCAGACAGCAGCCAGCCCGATGAAGAGAACTTTGGTTGTGAATTGTGTTGTCATGTTTTTCTCCTTTGTTGAATTTTCATGACGACACTTTAGGAACTGGCCAGGTGTCACTACCATAGCCACTTGCCAGATTTGGTGCGGGCCATTTCCGTTTTAAATAGGCGACCGACCAACCAGCAGATCCAAAACCGTTGAACGATCGACGTGCGACTCGTCAAAGACCGCTGCGTGGCCTGCCCAATTACTTAATTCAATTTGGAGTTAAGCGCCGCGGCGAACTTGCTAAGGCCCTCACGGATTTGCGCGCGCGACCACGCGGCGAATCCAAATGTGAGTGCCGGCTTCGGCTCTACTTTCATAAAGCAGGACGACAATGGCGACGGCCTCATACCGATGTCACTGCAGACACGCGTAATCACCGGCAGTTGTTCTTCCTGTCGCACCCAGGCTACGAAATGTAATCCAGCTTCGGGAATTTCGAGGATGAAGTACTTGCCTAACGATTTGTCGAATTGTTCGATGAAAAAGTCCCTTCGGTCCGAATATAATTTTCGCATCCGTTTAATGTGAGTGAGGAAGAACCCCTCTGTTAGAAACCGAGCCAGTGTCGCCTGATCGATGGCGGGCGAATGTTGGTCCATCACCGCCCGAATCTTAATCATCGGTTCGACCAGCTGCTGCGGCGCGACGATATAGCCCAGCCGCAACGATGGGTACAAGATCTTGCTCATCGTGCCTGAGTAGATGACACGACCCAGGTTATCTAAGCCCTGCAAACACGGGAGTGGGGGACCGGTGTAACGAAATTCCGAGTTATGATCGTCCTCGAAAATGTAAGCATCGCAGGCACGCGCAAAATCAATCAAGGCTGTCCTCCGCGAAAGACTCATCGTCATGCCGAGCGGAAATTGGTGGGAAGGAGTTACGTAAATTATTTTTGGTGAGCGTTGTTTGGACGGCCGCGCGATTGTGATTCCTTCTTCGTCAACAGGTCTTGGCACGACATTCGCCCCGGCAAAGCCAAACGTTCGGCGAGCTTGATAAAATCCCGGGTCCTCAATCCACGCAACCTCGCCGCGATTTACTAGCGCCATCGCGCTAATCATCATTGCCTGCTGCGTTCCAGCGGTGATGATGATCTGATCTGGATCGCAGCGCGCACCTCTGTAATCGCACAAATAAGTTGCCAAAGCCTTGCGCAACTCATGATCGCCACGGCTTGACGCATACTGAAGCAGGTGCGCTCCTTTTTGTGCGAGAACTTGTGCTCTGAGCCGTTCCCAAACTTCAATAGGAAATTCATCCAACGCGGCCACAGCCGGAACAAAGGAGACGCCGGGTGGGCCGGCGATTCCGAAATCGAACTGCTTACCGGCCCTGTGATCCGGAATATCTTTTACTCGATTAGAGAGCCGCGGTGGACGTTCTGTGGCTGGCACTGCTTTTGTCGCTGGTGCACTTAAAAAGCTTTCCGGCAACGCCTCGGAGATGAAGGTGCCGGATCCAGTCTTAGATTGAAGATATCCTTCGGCGTGAAGCCTCGAGAGCGCCAGGTTTACTGTAAAGCGTGAAACTCGAAGATCGGCGGCGAGCGCGCGAGAGGAAGGGAGTCGCGACGAGTTATTGTTGAAACTCCCTGACGCGAGTTCATCGCGAATCTGGCGGTAAAGTTGTTGATGCAGTGGTTCGGTCGCTGTGCGATCCAGCCGGACCATTTCAAAAGCGACTAATGAATGGCGACGCCGTTTCCCATGAACATTTGACGTTGGATGTTCGGAGTTCGGTGTTCGGGCTTTTGTTCCAATCATGAGCAAGAGCATGAGCACGAGCTCGAGTAAGAGCAACTATCCTTCGAAAGTGGTCTGGCCATTTGGCTACAAGTGGACTGTTGACACCTTACCACATGGTCAGAAGCTTTCGTTCAAATGCAGACTCAAACTCCGTGTACCGATTACATCGAAACAAAAGGCCTTATCTATTTTGCTCGAATGCTGGACAAGATCCGGCTAAAGGCCGCCGGGAAATTGCCCCCGGATTATTTTGTCGGGGTGGACGACGACCCAACGATGTTCGACGCGCGTTGCACGAGATTTCTCGCAGTCGATTACAACGAACTTGTCGATCGAACGTTGAAAGGCGGATCGGACGAGGAGATTCTTGAATGGTGTTTCGAGTCCGGGCGGAAACCGAGTGAGGAGGAAATTAAGATTTGGAATGCGTTTCTGCTAAAACGCGGTTGGCGGGATGAAGCAAGCGCTGACTTGAAGGCGGCAAAAAAACGGGAAGGATTGGAGGATCGCGACGACATCCAGACCTGGGTGGACCTGCACGACGTTGAAGAAGGGAGAACGCCACGACCGCTTACTTGTGGTTGATTCCGGCTCCGGCCTACCGCCAATCGCCGAGGCCTTCTTTAGCATCCACCACGACCACGTCGTATTGCTCTAGGATCGGCATTAGCTTGTGTTCGAGTTCCTCTTTCCAAAGTTCTCCTTCATAGAATTCGTCCCTCATTTTTTCCCGGCTTTTGAGATCGGGAAAAGCCCGCATGCAAGAAAAGGTGTCCTCAATCGAGAGAAAGGGACCAAGGATTTTCATGCCGATTTTCTGGTGCTCGGGGATGGCTTTGGATTCAAGGACTTCGAGAAATTCGGTGATTTTGAAATCTATCTTATCCTAAGTTGCCTAAGTTCGAGACGTATCCGTTACAAACTATCTACTTAGCTTTAATCTCGTAGACTTAGGAAAATGCGCTGGCTCGCTATCCTGCACCTGATCTTGCTGTCTGCGACGGGAGGTGAATCGCCTGCTCCCGCGATCGATCTCACGACTTCGACTTCCTTATTGGTACCTGGAAGGCTCACGTGCGCCGTCTGCCTGATCGTCTTGTTGGTTCCAACACGTGGATCGAGTATAACGGCATCTCGAATCATAAAAAGCTTCTCGATAGCAATGCGAACTTCGAGGAGTTTGAGGTCAATAATCCGGAGAAACACCTCCACATCAAAGGCCAGACACTGAGGCTATACAATCCCGACTCGCATCAATGGAGTTATCTATCTTCTCGACTTGGACAAGGGTGTTCTCAGCGTCTCTCCAGTCGTCGGTGAATTCAATGGCAAGCGCGGTGAATTCTACGATCAGGGAACAGTACAAAGGGCGCGCGGTCCTGATGCGCTATGTCTGGCTAAATATCTCACCAAAATCGGCGCGGATGGAGCAATCCTTCTCGCCTGACGGCGGGAAAAACATGGGAAACAAACTGGATCTGCGAACTCAGCCAATAGGCCACACTATGAAGACCGCGACCCTTGTTGGTTTAGTGGCTGTTTTGGCCTGCCGATTCTCGCTTGCCCAAACACCGGCTCAACAAGAAGTGCTCCAGTTCGAACGCGATGCCTGCAAAGCATTTCTTGATGCAGACGTCGCCGCGCTGGAGCGCATGCTCACGCCTGAATTTACGCTGACGCTCTCGAACGGTGAAGTGAGCACGCGTGCAGATGAGATCAACGAGCTACGCAGCGCGAAAGTCCATTACAGCGTATTTGAAAACTACGACATGTTAGCGCGGCTTTACGGTGACACGGCAGTTGTTCTCGGAAAAACGCGCGTGAAAGGAACGTCCGAAGGCAAGTCCTTCGATCGAGTGGTGCAGTTCACGGACACGCTAATCAAGCGCGATGGCCGTTGGCAGCTTGCTGCCGGACATGTTTCGCGGATTGAGAAATAGCGTGTAAGCGCGACCGGAGTCGGAGCTTCTCTGTTTTCCTGAGTTCCTGCTTTGCTGATTCGATTTTCTGTACAAACAAAATGCCGGATGTCGATTCTTACGATTCGTCATCCGGCATTGCAGTCGATGTGCAGCAAAGACTGAATTGTGCGTTACCGTGATCTCCTTTGAAGCTCTGGTTTCTTTCGATCCCAAAGTCTTCACGGCATATCCATGAATGATCAATTGATTCACTCATGGGTTTAGCCGTCGACCTAAACGCCTTCGGCGCAAATTCGAAATTCGAAATTCGAACTTCGAGTTTCTGCGCGAAGCGCATTTTCTCCTTAGAAAGGAGGTGATCCAGCCGCAGGTTCCCCTACGGCTACCTTGTTACGACTTCATCCCAGTTACCGCTCATAGCGTAGGCGGCTGCCTCCTTGCGGTTAGCACGCCGACTTCGGCTACAAGCGACTCCCATGATGTGACGGGCGGTGTGTACAAGGCCCGGGAACGTATTCACGGCGTCGTAGCTGATACGCCATTACTAGCGATTCCGGCTTCATGAAGTCGAGTTGCAGACTTCAATCTGAACTGGGCCCAGTTT
>QHQV01000219.1 GCA_003219945.1 Verrucomicrobiota bacterium
GGTGGCATCGACGCGCGTGCCATGGAAACTCCACGAAAAATTTTCGCAGCCGCTCGGAACACCGAGGAAGCGGGTTCGCTCACCATCGTCGCCACGGCGCTGATTGAAACCGGCAGCCGCATGGATGAGCTGATCTTTCAGGAGTTCAAAGGCACCGGAAACATGGAAATGGTGCTCGACCGGAAAATCAGCGACCAGCGGATTTATCCGGCTATCGACATCTTTTTGTCCGGAACGCGCCGTGAAGAACTGTTGTTGCAGGCGTGGGAACTGGAGAAGATCAATCTCATCCGGCGCGGTCTTGCCGGACACAAGCCGGAGGAAGCGATTCAGCGTCTCCTGATGTTCGTTAAGAAATTCCCGACGAACACTGAGATGCTCAAGAACATTCCGGGCTAGCCAGACGCTTTAATCTTCTGCTCGTACAGCGCGTGCACGGTGTTGCGAGCACGGACGTAATCGCGTCGAAAATTTTCGAAGGTGTCATAGCCGAAACGAATGGCGCACTTTCGCTGTTCGTCTGGATCGATCGGAAGTGACGAGACGGCTTTGTTCTCGTAACGTCGCAATCCGGATTCGCATCGGCGCAGTAGTTGGTATGACTGTCTCAGCTGATTGGCCTCGGCGTCATTAAACAAGCCACATTCACGCAATCCGTTTACTGCGCGGTCCCAGTTCGGCTCCCATAGGTTTTCGCGCATCTGCAATGCTTGAACGAGAAATTCCGCTTCAATGATTCCGCCGCATCCGGTCTTCAGATCGAGAAAAACCGATCCGCTGCCTCGTTCGCGCCGAATACGCTCAAGCATGCTGTCGATTTTGACGAGAAGCTCAGGGTCCTGACTGGCGCGGCGCCAGGCGGCTTTTGCAAGGTCCATGAATTCATCTTTTAGCGGACCAGTGATGGCACGCGCTCGAGTGAGCGCCTGCATCTCCCAAAGCTGCGCACGATTGTCATAGTACGCCTGATAAGTCGGAAGCGAGCAAACCAACGGACCGTTTTCACCCTCTGGACGCAGCCTCGTGTCGAGCGCCCAAATATTCCCCTCAGCAGTTGGTTGAGCCATGACGCTAATTAGATTTT
>QHQV01000220.1 GCA_003219945.1 Verrucomicrobiota bacterium
CGATTCTCCTCGCCCACGAATATCACGTCCAAGTCTGCGCCGTAACCGATGTCGCGTCCGCCAATCTTACCAAAGGCAATAATCGTCAGTTGTTCGTCCCCGATGAGCGTGGCTGTAAAAACGAGACACGCTTCAGCCAAATCAGAAAGCTCGGCAGATACCGCCGCAGGCGTAGCGAGTCCCACAACCTCGCGCAAAATGATCCGCAACAATTGCCGCTGCCGATAGGCTCGAATGGGATCGAGATTGTTCGCGCTCGCGCCTAACGACTCG
>QHQV01000221.1 GCA_003219945.1 Verrucomicrobiota bacterium
AGGGCTTTCAGAGATAATTCGTTGAAATATGGGACGCACCGATGCCATTCCGTTTTGCAATGCCGCTGTGAACTCCCTGGCCGACGAAAACCGAAGGCTGCGCGCGAGGCGACTCAATGGCTCCGGCTCGTCCGGAACAGTGTGGGTCTGTTGTTCGGCTTCGATCTGCAGGCGGTGTTCAACGCGACGGAGGAATCGATATGCATTATCGAGCGCCAAAACCTGATCGTGCGGAAGCAAATCCAGTTCTCGCAGTGCGCGGAGCGCCTTGAGC
>QHQV01000222.1 GCA_003219945.1 Verrucomicrobiota bacterium
CATTTATGGCCTCGGCGGCAGCGCGAAAGAGGCGTTGAAATTATCACGATATGGCCTGAATGCCGTGTTTCAGGAACCGCTAGAGCGGCCAGCTGCCCTGAAACTCGTCAAGGCCACACAGATGCTGGTATTACACGAGTTCCGTCGCTATGTGCGCATCCCAGTGATCACAGAAGTCTCGTTGATATCCGGGCAGAATCGTTTCAATGCCAGCAGCGTCGAACTGAGCACGGGTGGAATGTCGCTGAAGAGCGACCACGTCGTGGCCAACGGCCAGGCTGTCGAAGTTTCATTTGCGCTACTTACGTTGCCACGCGTATGGGTTCGCGGCAGCGTGATCTGGCACAAACCGGCGCAAAAGACTTTCGGCGTCCGGTTCGATGCTAAGGATGACAGACGCCTGCGGGTGAAAGAGTGGGTTGAGTCTTATCTGGATTGTTAGCAGCCCAGCTTTACCTAATCTCAAAACCGCGGTGTTTTCTCGCATTTTTTTCGCGGAGTACGTTCACTGGAGCCGATCGGGGTTTGAGTGTAATCGCCTTATAGTTGGTCAGACCGCAGAGATCCCAACATAGGATTTTCACAGCAGCACAGGCTTTTCCGGTGTGTGGAAATCTGCGTTTTCGGGGATGGGGTGCAGGGGAAGGGGCGCCCTTCCCCTGCATCAGCAATAGAGAAGCCCCAAGATGGTCTGATTTCTGTTTTCTTTCGGCAGAGGAAAGCTCTGCATTGGTTGTGCAAACGAATGCGGATGAAGGTTTCCGCTGGCTTCCTACAATGGGAGCCATCGAGGCGTCCTTCGGTTACGAGTCTAATCGCCAAACACGTGATGTTTGAAATCAGAATCTCGAGCCGTGGGGCGCGCTTTGCTTCCGAAACGAATACTCAGATGAAGTCCGGAACAAGATGGTAGAGAGGGCTCACTATAAGGATTTCGCGGGAGCAAGGCCAGCCTCTGCGTGGGTTGATGGGCAAGGAGGACGAAGAGACGACTATGTCAGGTAAGGAAACTGTGCAGGCGGAGCCGGAGTTTGTCGCCTTTGTAGGCATCGACTGGGCCGATCAGAAACATGTGTGGTGTTTGCAGAAAGCGAATTCGACGCAACGAGAAGCTGGAGAACTGGAGCACAGGCCGGAAGCCGTCGAGGCCTGGGTGGGGGAACTGTGTCGACGATTCGGGTATGGTCCGATCGCGGTGGCGGTAGAGCAGGTGAAGGGCGCGCTGGTATATATGTTGCGCAAGTATGAGTGCCTGCATCTGTATCCGGTGCCTTCGACCATGTCGGCGAGCATGCGAGAAGCGTTGTATCCGTCGGGAGCCAAGGACGACCCGCGGGATGCGGATGTGCTGCTGGAACTGCTTGTGCTGCACCGGGACAAACTACGCCGTTTGAAGCCGGATAATGAAGCGACCCGGCGGGTACAGAATCTGGTGGAGGAGCGGCGCAAGCTGGTAGAGGAAAAGACGGCGCAGCTGAATCGTCTCACCGGATACTTAAAGGTGTATTTTCCGCAGATGCTGGAGTGGTTTGCGAAGTTGGACAGCAAGTTGGTGTGCGATTTTTTGGAGCGCTGGCCGTCGTTGGAGGAGTTGCAAAAGGTTCCGTCCGCCGAACTGAAGAAATTCTTCCGCCATCGGCGCGGCCGGCACGGAGAACTGACCGAGTGGCGGATGCATGGGATCGGCCAGGCGACGCCGGCGATACGGGACCGGGCGGTGATTGAGGCGAAACAGACCGTGGTGCAAGTGATCGCACAACTACTGCGCACCTTACTGGAAGGGATCGCGACGCTGGAGCGCAAGATCGCCGAGGCAGCGGAAGTGCATCCGGATTTTTTCATTTTCCAATCGCTTCCGGGAGCGGGAGCAGCGTTGGCGCCACGCTTGTTAGCCGCTTTCGGTTCACAACGCGATCGTTACAGCCGTGCCGAAGAGGTGCAGAAGTATAGCGGGATTGCGCCGGTAACGGAGCGGAGCGGAAAGAAGAAATGGGTGCACTTCCGCTGGGCGTGTTCCAAATTCTTGCGGCAGAGTTTTCACGAATGGGCGGGACACTCGATCGCGCAGTCGGTGTGGGCGCGTGCCTACTACCAGCGACAGCGCGAGCGCGGCAAGGAACACCATGCCGCGGTGAGGGCGTTAGCCTTCAAATGGATTCGCATCGTGTTTCGCTGCTGGCAAGACCGTGTGGCTTATGACGAGACCAGATATCTCACGGTCCTGGCCAAGCGCGGTTCGCACCTGACCTCTGCCTTCGTCGATGTGGCAGTGAGCATGTGAAATTATTGTGGAATTCTAAGTGAACGTCGACGCTGGGTTAGTCAAAAAATGATTGACAAACATACTCAGACATCTGATTTCGACAGTTGACTTCCGAATTGGCCCGGAATCTTCCCATCATCTTTTTTCAATTTGGCGCAACTCGCCCGTCCCACGCGGGTTCTGTAC
>QHQV01000224.1:0-4192 GCA_003219945.1 Verrucomicrobiota bacterium
TTCTTTAGCGGGTTGTGGCACCATTGATGCTGGAATTCGTGTTGTGTGGGAACCGCAATTGCTTTTCGGAAGGTTGGGAGTGAACGGTTTGAAGATATACGCCTCAATCGCGTCTCCCTGAGAGAGCAACATCAAATGCAAGTTGCTCTTCCTTCTGAAACTACTAAGTAGAGACAAGACGGGACGCAGTTTGAGAGGGTTCAACCAGCCGAGAGTGGGGACGGTGTCTTTCCAGGTCGGACGGCTGACCAAGGGCGGCAGCCTATCGTCGTGACGTCAACGATAAAAACGATCGACATGACGAACAGCGTCCGCATCGCTTCGGCGCACAGGGTGCCCGGCTGGAAGTCGGCTCTCGATGTCGTCTGTATTCTAGTTGCGCTCCCATTGTGGCTCCCCCTGATGTTTTTGCTGATGCTGGTGACGCGACTCGCCTCGCCGGGGCCTGTTTTCTACCGGCAAAGGCGCGTTGGCCTGGGCGGGCGTCAGTTTATGATCTGGAAATTCCGGACCATGAAGGTAAGTGCCGAGACTCAAACTCACGAACGCTATTTCGTAGAGCTGATCCGGACAAATTGTGCGATGACCAAGCTGGACGCCCAAGGCGATCCTCGTCTGGCCCCGTTTGGCCGGTTTTTGCGCGCAAGCGGGTTGGATGAACTGCCTCAGATTTTTAATGTGCTTGCCGGCGAAATGAGCCTGGTCGGACCGCGACCCTGCATCCCGAATGAATTTGCAAATTACGAGCCGTGGCAGCGCGAACGCGTAAACGCTATTCCGGGTCTTACCGGCCTGTGGCAAGTGAGCGGCAAAAACAAAACAACCTTCGACGACATGATCCGAATGGACCTGGCTTATCTGCACAACATGTCGCTCCTTCTCGATCTGAAAATCATTTTCAAAACTGCCGCCACAATAGCGCGAGAAGTCATCGAATGCCGCCAGACGTCGATGTGGCGCCAGCGTAACCAAAGTGTCTAACAAAGCGGGTCGGTTCGACCCGAGGAAGCAGTCGGACTGAAAATATGAAAAGACTAATTAGAGTCGGCGTACTTGGATGCGGGTACTGGGGACCCCTTCTGATTCGAAACTTTCGGAGTCTGCCGGACTGCCGGCTCAAGGTTGTGTGCGATCTGGACATCGCTCGGCTGAAACACGCGTGTGCGTTGTATTCTGACCTGGAGGGCGTCACCAGTCCAGAACGAGTGATCAAGGGGACCGATCTCGAAGCGGTCGTCATCGCCACGCCGGTAAGGAGTCATTACGCGCTGGCTAAGGCGAGCCTGTTGGCTGGCAAGCACACGTTCATCGAAAAACCAATGGCGACTTCTACGGCCGAATGTGAGGAATTGATCGATATCGCACGGCGCAAGGGGTTGATCTTGATGGTCGACCACACATTTCTTTACTCGGCTCCCGTGCGGAAAATCGCCGAAATCGTGCAAGCCGGAGATTTGGGTGAGATCCGCTACATCAACTCGCGGCGTTTGAATCTGGGACTATTCCAAAAGGACATCAATGTCGCTTGGGATCTGGCGCCTCACGATATTTCCATTATACTGTACATTCTCAGCGAATTCCCAATTGCGATTAACTGTCAGGGAAACGCGCACGTCAGTCCAGGGGTTGAGGACGTGACAAACATGTCGCTGTTCTTCCCACACAAACGGTTCGCAACCATTCAGAGCAGCTGGCTTGAGCCAAGGAAAATCCGTGAAATGACCATCGTTGGGTCGCAGCGCATGATCGTGTACGACGATTTGCAAACGCGCGAAAAAATCCGCATTTATGATGTCCGGGTCGTGCGACCGCCGCACTACGACACCTTCGCCGAATTCCATTACTCTTATCACTACGGGGATAGCTACATCCCGCATCTGCAGCAGGAAGAACCGCTCAATTTGGCCTGTCGGCACTTTATTGATTGTATCGAGACGAATTCGCATCCGATTACCGGTGGCCGCCATGGGCTCGAGATGATTAGGGTCCTCGAAGGCGCTTCGGCTTCTCTGAAAACGAATGGAGCGCCGTTCCTGTTCGGTGGCCCAAATGGAGGCGCGCTGGCGCCGATGCCATCCAACGACGGTGCGCGATCTTCTTCGAGGCCGAAGAGAGCATCGCGAACCGCGAGTCACCCAAGACTTTTGGTTCGCGGTATCACCTGAGAACTATGCCCGTTTCAGCTTCAAACGGTTTTCGCGCGCAACCCGCAACAGGTAAGCGGTCCTTGCAGATGCGAGGTGAACCTGCTTGGGACCACGTTGTTAGTTTACATCGGGACGGCAGTTGTTTCCACACGAGTGCCTGGGCAAAGGTGCTTCATCAAACGTACAAACATCAGCCTTTCTATCTTCAGTTCTTCCATAGGCGACGATTGGCGGCACTTATCCCTTTAATGGAAATACGAAGCTCCTTCACTGGCCGACGCGGTGTCTGCCTCCCGTTTAGCGATTCCTGTGAGCCGCTGATATTTGAACCCGACATGGCAGGCGTGGTTCGAGATCGGCTCCTTAGCTTCGCGAAACAACGGCAATGGCATCACCTTGAGATACGCGGCGGCAAATCATTTCAACTTGCGCCTGCCGCAGCGAGCAGATTTTACGGGCATGCACTCGACCTGACCGGCGATTCTACACAAATGCTTGGTCGCTTTGCCGGTTCGGTGCGGCGTGCTATTCGTAAGGCCGAACGTAGCGAAGTCACTGCTGTGGTGATCCCCAATCGTGAGGCGATCGGGGAGTTTTATCGGCTCCACGTTGAAACACGTCGGCGTCACGGGCTTCCACCGCAACCATCATCCTTTTTCTTCAATATCTACGAACACGTAATCAAACACGGCTACGGTTTTACGGTGCTCGCGAGGCGCGCGTCACGCACAATTGCCGCGGCGATCTTTTTTCACTTCGGCAGAAACGGGCTCTATAAGTACGGCGCTTCTGACAAGCGCTTTCAGGAATTTCGCGCCAACAACCTCGTGATGTGGCGCGGCATTCAATTTCTGGTTTGCCAAGGCGCCAGGAAATTACATTTCGGTCGCACAGACTGCGAGAACAGCGGTTTGCGCCGGTTCAAACTTTCGTGGGATACAGAGGAAGAGACGATCGACTATTTTCGGGTCGATCCATCGGGTCAGCAGCTACCAGCTTTCGGCCGCGCTGAGTCTGGATTCCACAAAACGATCTTTGGGAAGTTGCCACTGATGTTCAATCGGTTGGCAGGCTCATTGATCTATCCCCACCTCGACTAAGGTCAAACTATGGCTGACATCCGACGCGAACTACAACCACAACATCACCGCTCCGGGATGCTGAGTGACATCCTCTTTGCTCTATTCAGACGCAAATGGATTATTGTCCTTTGCACGCTCCTTGGCATCGCCGCCGCGGCGGCGTTTTATCACCTGTTTCCGCCTACTTATCAATCGCAGGCCAAATTGCTCGTACGCTATGTGCTGGAAAGGAGCGGCGTCGATCCAATCGACAATACCACCAGGCCGACCCAACAGGGCAAGACGACCGATTCCGTCATCGATGCAGAAGTGCAGATTCTGACGAGCTGGGATTTGGCCGCCCAAGTCGCCAACGCCATCGGTGCGAAACGGCTTGGTGCATCTTCGAACGCAGCCGCTGCAGGCAGCATTCTCTCCGGGTTGCAGGTCGGAGCATCCAAAGGAAGCGACGTCATTGTTGTATCTTATACAGACCCCAACCCGCAGCGCGCGCCACTTGTTTTGCAGGAGCTGTTGAGCCGTTATTTCGTCAAGCATCTTGAAGTGCACCGATCCGCTGGCGCCTTCGATTTTGTAACCCAACAAACCGATCACGTTCGAGCGCGCTTGAACCAAACCGAGGACGCGCTAAACACGTTAAGACAGAAGATTGGGATCGTTTCGACGCTTGAAGGCGGCCAGGATGCGATAGCTGACGAAACGGCAGATGTTCGGAAGCAGTTAAATGTCGCTGAGGCGGACGTGGCCGAGCAGCAAGCTCTCGTTAATCAGTTAGGACAGAAAAAGGCAAACAGTTGGACGTCGAGGAAGTCGCAGTCGGACAAAACCCCAGAAACTTCAAAAGCTCTCCTTGCGGCGAAGCAGGCAAAAGTTGAGGCACTTAAGACGCGGCTTCGCGACATCCAACAGCGAACAAAGCAACTTTCAGAACTACGACCGCAGATTGAGGAGTTAGAGCGCAGA
>QHQV01000224.1:4394-4811 GCA_003219945.1 Verrucomicrobiota bacterium
GACCATCGGCCGACCACTGGAGCTGGAAAGCCGGTTGGATATTCCGTTGATGCTTTCAATCCCGTATCGCACTGGTGCTAACGGACAGAAAAGGTTGCCTCCCAATGGTTCTTCACCCAATCCCGCAGCGCTCACGACAGGCCGCCGCAATTCAAAGATCGCTCCTTGGGATTCCGGTCACTTCATCCGGCCCTACTGCGATGCCATCCGAGACCGATTGGGTCTATATTTCGAACTGAATCATCTCACGCATAGGCCGAAGCTTGTGGGTATCGCTGGATTTTCTAAAGCGGCAGGCGCTTCCAGCCTTGCTGCCGGCCTGGCTGCTTCACTTTCAGAAACAGACGAGGGCAAGGTCCTCCTTGTCGATGTTAATCGTGGCCCTGAAGACGTTCATCCGTTTTTTAAAGGTAAGCC
>QHQV01000223.1 GCA_003219945.1 Verrucomicrobiota bacterium
CGACACAACCGTCTGGCGATTCTCCTGCGTTTCGTTATGTAAAGGTTCAAACATTGACCAAATTACCGCAACAAGGCGGCATTCACGGTGTTTGGTCGTGAGTAAATGCTGTAGGGGACCGGACCTTGAGTTCAGCAGAAGGCCATAATGCAACTTCCGCGAGCGCGTTTGTTACAACGCGCTGGAATCTTATTCTTTCCGGTGCCGATCCAAAAGAAACTGACGAACATCAAATCTGCGCGGCTTTGGCGGAGCTTTGTCGCATT
>QHQV01000225.1 GCA_003219945.1 Verrucomicrobiota bacterium
GCGGTTTCATTTTCGCAGAAGCGAAATTAGAGCACTTTCTTTGGATCAGCCATCCGACCCGCAGCCGCCCATTGATCGTACAGCTGCCAGCCGCGTTGCATCAGGGCTGCGCCTTCTCCGAATCGGTTAGTGCTGCCCAGGAGCACCACCATCAAGTGGCGTGGATAAACCGTCTCCATCTGGCCGTTGCGAACAACTTCCGATTCACGATTTGCATACAGAATCAAACAGTCGCCAGCACGCGTTGAGCGA
>QHQV01000226.1 GCA_003219945.1 Verrucomicrobiota bacterium
AGCGCGTTCATCTGAGCGACGAACATGTCCGCCGGCGTCAATTTCGAGCCTGCCTCAACCGATCCCAAGTGGGAACCAACGTGGTAGGCCAGCGTGTAAGCGGCGATATTGTCAGATTGCACAAGCGCGGCATAAAGAAGATCGCGCAACGTGACGCTGTCACCCGGTTGAAAGCCGATGTTGTTTTCCGTTGTCCCTTGAAATGCCTCCGGCGGAATGGCCACCGCTGCATTGAGATCGCCGGATTTCCTTTCTGACCAATCCAATACTACGCAAGCAGTAGCAATCTTTGTGAGGCTACCAACCTGCAGTTTCTTCCTGGGTTCTTGTTCTTCCAAAATGTAGCCGGTTTGTGCATCGGCGATAAGGTATGCCTGCGCCGCTGCCGCCGAACGAGCAACAGACGCGCTCGCAAACAACGCGAGGGAAACGATCAGAAATCGACGTAGTGAGTGCATAAGATTCCCGGAACGGCAGCACCTTAATCGGCGCGTTCTGATTCGCAAACGCGCAACGCATTGAAAGGAACGCACGCAAACCCAACATCGTGGAGCCGGCGCGCTCTCGCGCCGCCTCGCAGCCAACGGCCCGAGGGCGGGCCGACTCCATTGACACCTCCTTGAGGACGACGCGTTCCATCTTCATTCAATCGTCTGTGTTGCCCTGGCGCGGCTGATGAGCAACCGCATCAGAAAATAAACAACGATGGCGGAAGGAATGGAAAGGAAGAGCGAACCAATAAACGCGGGCCAGAAGGTGGGCCAAATAACCCGTGAAAACACATGCCAATGCACGTAATCATGCAGTCGAAACTGGCGAAAGTGTACCCGCTGCCCCACTGGGCGATGCAGTATCCAGCAACCGAACTGGTATTCGGCGAGATAAATTGCCGGCATTACCCAGATCAGAACATCGTGTAGCGTTACCGCAATCGCGGCAGCGATCTTGTTGCAGCGGAAAATCCATGCTACAACGATCGACAGCAATGTCTTCAGCGGATACAGCGGAGTGAACCCGAAGAAAATTCCAATCGCAGATCCGAAAGCGATGGAGTGCGGGGTATCGGCGATCGTCATCAACGTCATGTGATGCGCGACCAACCAGCTCTTCATTCGCGCAAGCGGCTTCGGCAATCGTGACTCGTAACCTGACTCTTCCCTTGTAGGTGGCTCGTGCACGCCTCGAACATAAACCAAAACAAATTTGATTCCTGCAAGCTGCTAGCTCTCGACTCCGATCGAATCGGAAGAGTTCCTTCACTTGCCGCGACCAGCACCCGCGGCTACAACCAAAACGTTAATGGCTCAATCTGATGCCCCGCACCGCTACGCAATTCGCGGAGGCAAAGAAGGCAAAAAGCGTCTTGATCTGCTCGCTCGCGTGATGCTGCCGACCACGATGCAATTAATCCATCGTGTGGGTCTGACCAGCGGGATGAAATGCCTGGACGTCGGTTGTGGCAGTGGCCACGTGGCGATATTGATGGCTCGCATCGTCGGGCCTGAAGGACGCGTTATCGGCACAGACACAGACGCGGAGATTCTCGCGTTGGCAAGAGAAGACGCCGAAGCGGCGCAGGTCACCAACGTTCAATTTCAACAGCAGGATGCTTGCGCGGCCTTGTGGCACGAGGAGTTCGATGTCGCTTACGCCCGTTTTCTGCTCTCGCATTTGAACGAGCCGGAGAACTGTCTCGCAGCCATGGTGGAGGCGTGTTTGCGTGGAGGAACAATCGTCATCGAGGACATCGATTTTGCGGCGAGCTTTTGTTATCCAACTTGTGCGGCCTATGAACGCTACAAGGAGCGGTATCAAGAACTCGTGCAGCGGCGAGGTGGCGATCCCAAATATTGGATCAAAATTGCCAGCCATGTTACGCCGCGCCGGTATCCAGGACATCGAGCTTAACGTGGTCCAACCCGCTCACATTCATGGCGAAGGCAAATTGATGGCACCAGTTACGATGTCGCGGATAGCAGACGCGTTAACGGGCGAAGGATTTGCCACCGAAAGTGAAGTGCAGCACATCTTGACGGAGTTAAATCACGCCGCCGCAGACTCCGAGACGGTCATCAGTTTACCGAGGATCTTTCAAGTGTGGGGCACGCGCGCGAACGGTGATTACGGGTTGCTGCACGAGGCGTTTTCGTGGCATCTAAACTAATAATGTG
>QHQV01000227.1 GCA_003219945.1 Verrucomicrobiota bacterium
ATGCTCGTTATTTCAATTCGACGATCTGAAGGGCCAACTTCGGAATCGCTGTTTGCAAAATGTTCCAGACGAGTTTCAGATCGGTTCCCGCGTAATCGTGCACGATGCGGTTGCGCAAACCGGCTATTTGCGCCCATCGAATCGCTGAGTGTCGGTTTTTGAATTCGGCGGGAAGCTGCTTTGCCGCCTCTCCGATTATCTCGAGATTGCGCACCACTGCGTCGATCGTCTTTTCGTCAGCGAGAAATGACCCTTCATCCAATCCAGCGGTGTAACGCTGTATCTTTTCGATCGAGGCGCGGATGTCGTCGAGTAGAACGCTCGGCTCGCGTTTAGACATCAATTAGTTCGCGTTCAATCTTCTTCCACAACAGCGGTTTAATTGCTCGCCGGGACACCAGATCGATCTTGTGTCCCGTCAACTGTTCGAGTTTGTCTGCGAGTGTGACGAAGTCCAAACCTATGGAGGGTTCGACGTCAGCTACGACGTCGATGTCACTTTCCGCCAAGGCTTCGCCGCGCACCACGGATCCAAAGAGGCTTAGCCCATGCAGCGGGAACTGGCGCTTCAAAGCGGGCAACCCAGCTCGCAGCCGCGCCAGGATGTCATCTCGCTCCAACTTCATCGTGCCGACATTAAGTGATCGGAGCATTTCTTTCCAGTACGAACGCAGGAAGCTCGTGTCTCATCTCCTCGTCCTGTTTTCCTGATTCGAATATCTCCTTGAGCTTCATGTTCTTCGTGGTGAAATAGAAGACGGTTTCGGCGAGGCCGCCGAAATAAGCACGCGAGCCGCATGCGCTCCCCAATCCATGGTATCCGTGAATCGAGCTGATGGGATTAGCGAGATAGAAGGAAAAGCCGCGATGGGTAGCGGCGAGCGACCTGGGAAATGAGCGAGTTTCAAATCCGTGGTTCTCTCTGCTTTGATTGGTGTCCGTTAGTGTCCATTCGTGGTTAGACATTTACGGATGCGCGCGAAACACGCGCGGTGCGAATGCACTTTGCGAACTAGAAGTTGAATAAATTCCGAGGCGGAAAAGTCGAACGCGTCGTAAACATTACTCACGATATGAAAAAAATTTTCTTTGCATTAGGCATGCTGGCGTTTGCTGTGTCTGCTGTTCCGCAAGCGCGTGGAGCCGATATCTCGGTCGATTTTATCTACGATAATCTTTCCGGTGGCAACTGGATTGACGTGGAAGGCTACGGATACGGCTGGCAGCCGAACCTGGCCGTGAGTGATCCGAACTGGCGACCATACTCGGACGGATACTGGGCGTACACAGATTACGGCTGGACCTGGATCAGCTATGAAGATTTCGGCTGGGCTGCGTATCACTATGGTCGCTGGGGGAATCTTGCGGACTACGGCTGGGTGTGGTTTCCGGGAGAAGATCTGGATTGGGGACCCGCCTGGGTATCGTGGCGGACTGGTGGGGATTACATCGGTTGGGCGCCTTTGCCCCCGCGCGGACCGGAAGTTGTTTATGAAGGACAGCCCATCGGCGCGAACGTGGATGTGACGTTCGATATCGGCCCGCAATATTACACCTTCTGTGATGTGCGGTTTATCGGCGAACCGGTCCTGCGCGACAGGATTTTCCCGCCGGTGCAGAATGTTACCTACATCACGAACACGGTGAACGTGACCAATATTTACGTTCAGAACAATATCGTCTACAACTACGGCCCGGACTACACTGTAGTGAATAGATACTCGAGCCGACCGATTCAGCGGCTGGCAATCGAGCGGCAAACGGCTGGTAATCTTTCTGCCGCAGTCAAATCGGGAACGTTAACGAAAGTGCAGGGCAACAAATTGCTGGTCGCAGCTCCCCAGAAGCTCGCGAAGGCGCCGCCTACCGCCAAACCGCCAGCTGTGAAGGCGAAGGTTGCACAGCCAAAGATCGAGCACGGCTGGAAAGGCGTGCCTAACAAGTCGGAACTTGAACAAAAGATCAAAGCCGAAAATCCAAAGAATATTCCGCCGCCGACTCGTGCTGCCGCACGTGAGGCTGGCAGTCCGGCACCGGCCGCGGGGACAAGTCCAGCGGGCGTGGATCGCGGGCCAGCAGCTACGCCTGGCCCGCGCGGCAGAGCCGGTCGCGTGGTTCCGGGTGCAACACAGGAGCCCTCGTTAGGCGGTTCGCCATCACCGGTTGAACGCGGAGAAGGCAGGCCCGGCAGCCGTTCGCGGCCCGGGGCCACGGCAATGCCCGGCGAAGGCACAGGACGCGTGTCGCCTTCGCCATTCGAAGGAGGAAAATTACGCGGACGTCGTGCCGGCATAACACCGCCGCCATCGGGACCGCGTGAAGGCGCTTCGCCTTCGCAGTTTGAACGTGACAGAGGCCGGGGCAAACCTGGCGAGCGATCTCCAGAGCCTGGTGCAGCGGGTGGTCAACATGGAGCAGCGAAAGCCACGCCGCAATCTTCCTTCCAAGGTGCGCCGCCGCAGCCAGAACGTGGTCGCTCGCCAGCACGACAGCGAGGCGAGGAGCAAACTCCAAGGCAAGGTG
>QHQV01000228.1 GCA_003219945.1 Verrucomicrobiota bacterium
TTGGTTGGCGCACCTTCGGGTCGTCCACCGGCAACGGTTTGTATTCGATTGTAGATTTCGTTCCAGTGATTCGGATGATTTCCTCTGCAAACTGTTTAATGGTCATTTCGCGCGGATTGCCGAGGTTGACAGGCTCATGGAAAACGCTCATCGCCAGCCTGAAAATTCCATCGATAAGATCAGATACATAACAGAACGAGCGAGTCTGCGACCCGTCGCCGAACACGGTCAGTGGCTGTCCGCTCAGAGCCTGCCCGATAAACGCCGGGACGACGCGGCCGTCGCGCAAGCGCATCCGCGGACCGTACGTGTTGAAGATCCGAACGATTCGCGTGTCCACGCGGTGATACCGGTGGTAAGCCATGGTGATGGCTTCCGCGAACCGCTTCGCTTCATCGTAAACGCCGCGAGGCCCGATAGGATTCACGTTGCCCCAGTAATCTTCCTTTTGCGGATGTTCGAGTGGATCGCCGTATACCTCCGACGTGGAAGCGAGAATGAACCTGGCTTTTGTGTCCTTGGCCAAACCGAGCGTGTTATGCGTGCCGAGCGCGCCTACTTTGAGCGTGGGGATCGGGAGTTCCAAATAATCGATTGGACTGGCCGGCGATGCGAAGTGAAACACGTAATCGATCTGTTGCTCCGGGAGGAAGATAAAGTTCGAGACGTTGTGCTTAACGAAGCGGAAATTCTTGTTTCCAGCGAGATGGCCGATGTTCGCGGTGTTACCGGTGATGAGATTGTCGACGGCGATGACGCGATGACCTTCCGCCAACAGCCGGTCTATAAGGTGCGAACCGAGAAAGCCCGCACCTCCGGTGACGACCGAAACAGGCTCGGAATTTTTGGCCATTGAGGAGTTCTTCTAATCGCTGCCGCGCAGGTTTACCAGCAGGAAGTGGCTGCGTTCCCTCAATCGGTAATCGTTAGTCAGGTGTAACGATGTAAGCATGTAACGAACGAATTAGGGGATCACATCATTCGAGATTCGACATCAGGCATTCGTCATTTACTTACTTCCATGCGCATTTTGTCCGGTATCCAGCCCAGCGGCGCTCTGCACATTGGCAATTATTTTGGCATGATGCGCCCTGCCGTTGCGCTGCAAACCGAGGGCGAAGCGCTGTATTTCGTGGCCGATTATCATGCGCTTACGAGTTTGCGCGACCCTGAGATGTTGCGCGCGAACAGCCGTCGCGTCGCACTTGATTTTCTGGCGTGCGGACTCAACGCGGATCGAGCGACCCTCTTTCGGCATTCGGATGTGCCGCAGGTAACAGAACTCGCCTGGATTTTATCAACAGTCGCACCAATGGGTTTGCTTGAGCGGGCGCACTCGTACAAGGACAAACTCGCCCGCGGTATGAGCCCAAACGTCGGACTGTTCAGCTATCCAATCCTGATGGCGGCGGACATTTTAATTTACGACAGCGACGTCGTGCCAGTCGGCAAGGACCAGAAACAGCACATCGAAATAACGCGCGATCTGGCGGTGAAAATGAACGAAACGTACGGACAGATTTTCAAGCTGCCCGAGCCGCGGATTCAGCCCACAACCGAAACCGTGCCCGGCATTGACGGGCAGAAAATGAGCAAGAGCTACGGGAACAACATCGATATTTTCGGCGACGAGAAGGAAATGCGGAAGCGCGTGATGAGCATCGTGACTGATTCCTTAGCGGTGGATGCGCCGAAAGACCCGGCGACATCGACAATCTTCCAGCTCTACTCGCTGGTGGCGTCGAAGGATGAAACCGTAGACATGCGCGAGCGATTTGTAAAAGGCGGTACTGGCTACGGCGATTTCAAGAAACAGTTGTTCGAAAAACTCTGGGAATATTTCGCGCCGATGCGCAAACGCCGTGAAGAAATTCTCAAGGACAAATCGTATGTCGACGATGTCCTCGCCCGCGGCGCAAAGCGCGCCAACGAAATTGCGAATCAAGTCATGGACCGCGTGCGCAAAGCTGTGGGCTTGCGTTAGCGATTTTTGAATAGTCGCTTTGGCGCAGTGTTGCGCCATGCTGCGGTGAGCGCTTTGCGCACGATGTCGATCGTTGCCGCCGGCAAGTGAACAATTGTACTTCCCTGGCGGCCCCAGGCGCCTTTAGCCGTTGTGAAAACGCCCGAACAGCTTCGGACGAATTCTTTTTGCTCGTCGGGCGATAGCTTCACCGTCGCAGAGTTCTCGTTGGGATATCCGAGCGTTGCGAAAATTTTTCCAGCAACGCGAAAATCAGGATGATGCATGTGCGCCGATTCAATCGCTTCCGGAAAACTCAGCGCCAGTTCGCGAAATTCATTTGGCGTCATGGCTCTGTTAAGCTCGAGCAGTTATTCGATCCAATGTCAGCTGCCTTAGAAAAAGAAAAAGCGGGAATCCAAACGAGACACCGACAATCAATGTTCCAACCGTCGGCAACCAAAGAAACCGGACCCGCAAACGTTTGCCTTCGCTTTGAATAAACCAGATCAGCACGATTGCGGAAACGATCACATCCGTCGCAAAAAACGCGCTGATCCGGTTGGCGAACAGTTCACGAAACAACAACGTAAAATTCAAGCCGTGCTCCAATAGCCACGGTACAAATTGCGAGTAAGGGACGAGCAATCCGAGCACACAGCAAACCAAGTAGAAGTGTCGCGATTTCATAGCTGTATCATCGCATGCAGAGCCAAAATCCGTCGAGCCAGTTCACATCCCTCTGATTGTTTTGCGATAGCTTTTGGAGTGCTGTGAGTCCTCGCACCGCTCTATTCTGCATTGCGACCGGTATTGATAAGCTCAGCGGCTCTGAGCTTTTCGTGAGGGTGTGGTTTGCTCGGATGGCTTTGTCTGGCCGCCTGCGGCGCTATCGCGATAAAACAACACGCCGTGTGCGCGCAGATTAGTTATGAGCGCGTGCAGATCGTTCGCCAGTTGTTGATCATTCAGCAGTGTCGCAACCAAACCTTTGCCTTGTGTAGCGCTGCGCAAAACTTTGCGCGTATCCGCAATCGCATTCTGTAAGCCGTCGGCGGCCTTTTTGGCGGAGCCCATCGCCGAATCCGCTTGCTCGATTACGCCGTCCAGTTTCTTGGATGATTCTGCCAACGCGCTTGTCGCCTGGTTTAGATGTTCCATGCTCCCCTTCAAGTTTTCCATGTTCGCCGGGGAAAGCGTGTCTTGATTCAGACGGTTCACAGTTGTGTCGATCTTTTGCACGGTACCGCGGAGGTCGTTCACGAGCGCACCGCCTGAGCGTGTGAGATCGTCGATGCCGGTGTCGCGCGCACCTTTGACATCGGCATTCGGCGGCAGATACGCCTTCTGAGGTCCGGGCGGTATCGCCACATTCACGAATCGATCACCAAGCAAACCCGAACTGCCGACTGTGAACTTCGCTCCCTCAGGGATATTAATGTAATCATAGATTTTCAGAGGTACAGCCACGCCACCCCCCTCACGAACTAGCTTCGGGCCACCCGCGACTTTTCCGATTCTCGCTCCGGCGAGCAAAACATCGGTGCCCTTCAGCAGTCCGCTCGCATCATTGAAGCGCACGGTGATGGTGTAATACGTCTTAAAGCCTTCACCCAGCCTCCCGAATTGCACGAGCAGCGCGCCTAACATCGCCAGCCCTACAAAAACAAAAATGCCGACTTTGAATTCCAAACCTCGCTCGTGCCGGTTCATGTTGGATGTTTATTGTCGATCTTGCTGCTAATTTTCGCAAGATAAGGGAGGGTTTATCCGGGCGCCTTTCGCCCTCGAGACTACAGGCGATTGAGCTCAATCGCCTCCACCGTCAGATCGGCCGAGGAGGAAATCCTGAATGAGTGGATCGCTCGATTGCTGAAGTTCACTCGCCGTTCCGTTAAAATAGATCCGGCCTTCGTGCAGGTAGGCGATTCGGTCGGCTACATCAAATGCGCTTTTCATATCGTGGGTAACCACCACGCTGGTCATTCCAAAGCGCTGTTGCAGCCGGCGAATCAATCGATTGATGCTATCGGCAACAACGGGATCAAGACCGGCTGTCGGCTCATCGTACAGTACGCACGAAGGGCGCCGAATGATGGCGCGCGCCAGCCCGACCCGCTTCTTCATACCGCCGCTCAAAGTTTCCGGCATCTTATCTTCCTGACCTTCCATTTCCATCACGTCAAGCATCTCACTAACTTTCGAGCGCAGAACTTTCCAATCGCGTTCGCCGGCTTCGCGCAAAGGAAAGGCAATGTTGTCTTGAACCGTCATCGAATCAAAAAGCGCGCCACCTTGAAATAGAATGCCGACCTTTTTGCGGATCGCCGCGAGCTGGCGCTCGTTCATTCCAATGATGTTTTGACCATGGATCCAAATCTCGCCGGAGTCGGGCTCCATCAACCCGACCATGTGTTTCAGCAAAACGCTCTTGCCGCCACCGCTACGCCCAATGATGGCCAGTGTCTCGCCGCTGTTAATCTTAAGATCGACGCCGCGCAAAATTTCCTGTTGCCCGATTTTCTTTTGCAACGAACGCACGGCAATCATGGGCGACGAATTATCCGAAACCAGAGGAGGTTCCGCTGATATCTTCGGAGATGGAGGCGCTTCGATCATCGTAGCTCAAACTTTCAACTCTCAGCCTGCAAGTCTCAACTGTGCAGCGTTACTGATATCCGGCTGGATAGATAATGTTGAACATCATCGTGAGAAAAAAATTGCAAACCAGCACCGCGAGCGAGGCGTTCACGACCGCCTCAGTGGTGGCCCGACCGACGCCAACTGCTCCCTCGCGCGTGGTCAATCCTTTGTGGCAACTGATGAATACGATGAGGATCCCAAAACAGAACGCTTTTGACAGACCCATGATGATATCGCGACTGCGCGTCCAGCGTACCATGTTCGCCATATAGTAAGTGCCGTTAATGTCGAGCATGAAAATCGCAACGAGATAACCGGCTGCGATGCCCACGGCGATGCACTCCGCCACCAAAAGTGGCATCGAGACCATCATGGCCAGTACGCGCGGCACTACCAGGTAATCAACCGGGTAAACCGCGAGTGCGCGCAATGCATCTATTTGCTCAGTGACTTTCATCGTACCGATCTCGGCTGACATAGCTGCGCCCACGCGTCCGGCTACCATCAGGGCAGTCAGCACCGGCGCGAGCTCACGGCAGAGCGAAACGGAAACTACCGCGCAATTGAAAAAATGTTTGCGCGGCAAAGACAGCACCGGTGAAGGCGCCTGTGATTATAACAACGAGCTGCGAAAGCAAACCAACCTCGACGACTTGGTTGAGAAACAATTTCCAGCGAAGCTTGTGCGTAAAGATGGAACGAAAAGTGTCGGCCGCCAGCAGGACCAGCTCCCCCAAGTATTGAAAAAACGAGAGCAGCGGTGCGCCCAGAGCGCTAAAGAAGCGGACCATTATGGAAGAAGCGATCAGGGATGAGTGGAGAGTGAACGGCTGGAGAGTGTGATGCGCAACGTTTTGTTGTGATCACTAATCACTTCGCTAAACGCTCAGCCGCTCGGTCTTTGTTCGCGACTGAAGTTCGGGCGGAATCGCGCCGATGATAAGCGGTTCAAGGCCAAGCTTGAGGAAAATCGTGCGAATGTCGCGAATGCTCAAAGTCGGCTCATCGAACTCGAGGTAAACGATATCGTGATTTGTGTCGACCTTGTAACGGAGGCCGGCGATCTGCACGAGCTGCCGATCCAATTCCAGGATGTTCCCCATTTCGCGCAAGCCACGCGCATAAATCTCGACTTCGAACATTGTGCGCGCGATTTTAGCGGGCCGGTCAAATCCATGCAAATCTATCTCGTACGAGAAATTTGAGGGCCAGACCTTGTCCCTGCGACCTTGCAATTGCGCCCGACGCAAAGCTGCCGTAAATGATGCCCGTTCAAGCGATGAGACGCGCCGTTCAGTATTTGCTGGCCACGAATGTGGTGCTCGGCGCAGTGTTCTTCGCAGGTTGCCAAACGGTTCCGCAAGGTATTCAGCAGGCGAGAATCGAGATGACGCAACAGATCGCCGCCGAACCGGCCGGTGATTATTATATCGGGCGACGTTACTACAAACCCGATTACAAATTCTGGGGTTACATCCGCAAGCCCGGTCAGCCATGGAGCACCGCGGAGATGGTGATGCTCAATGAAAAAGAGAAACTTGCGCCGGACCGCGAACGTCTCGAGTTCGGGAGCGACAATAATTATGAATACAAGCTCTACGGCTACTTCAGTGGCGACAAAGTGTACGAGCCTGCGAGCAACGGGATTTATCCGGAGTTCGTTTTGAAGGGGTACGAGCTCATTTCCACCACTCCGCCGCCGATCTTCAAAAGCCAAATGAGCGGCCGCTCTAATCCAACCGACTTGCGGTACGTCGTCGAAAAACCGGAATGAGCGCTGCGTCATCCCGAGCAGATCGCGCAGGCGCGCGAGAAGTCGAGGGCTCCCGTGGCAAGATCTCGAAGCCCGCGCCTCTGGATGGAAAGCCTGGCCTGGCCGCGTCCCGCGGCTGCGTTGCAGCCTCGACTGCGCACGGAATGACCCGAGATCCGCTCACGGAGGAATTCTTGCGCTACCTCAGCAATGAGCGGAATGCTTCATCGCGCACGCTTAAGGCGTATCGCCATGCGTTGACTAGTTTCCGCACGGAAAACCAAACGCCGTGGAAAAAATGCGCAGCCGATGATTTTCGTAATTACCTTTTTGCGGTAATGAAACGCGGGCACGCACGTTCATACGTGCGGCTGCAATTCTCAGCATTACGTACTTTCTATCAGTTTCTCACCGCTCGGAAACGGCTGCGACGTAATCCCGTCCGGGAAGTGCAACTACCAAAGATCGAAAAAAA
>QHQV01000229.1 GCA_003219945.1 Verrucomicrobiota bacterium
GCGATAAGCGCAATCATAAGGATCCGCCGCCATGATGCTGGTTTTTGAAGTCCCATCGCTGACCATCTGCCGTCGCGCAGCCGGATTGAAATCAATCCGAGCACCGAAAGGACGATCACTTCGTTCGGCACGATGTGGAAAACGTTGTGAGCAATCACAATGAAAGCGCCGAAGCAGAATTCGATCGCGCTCAGCGCTCGTGACGCTAGAGGATTACCGGAAGGGAACGGAACCGTGGGTAAAAACAACAAACAGGATTCACTTTTCATGTTGTGCTTAATGCGCAGTTGTAGCCGGGGGGCGGTGACCCCGGCAGCAGGATGCATGGCGACGTTCCAGTGCCGTCGACTCAACGCCCTCGACTACAGTAATGCTCCGGCCGCGGTCCGATGCCGATGAACCGGGCGGGAATTTGTCGCAAAACTGGGAACCACTTCAGCAAGCGAAACACAAAAGGCAACGAGTCGTTGGGAGCTGACGTACGACCAGTAACCACCCGCCGATGAATGAAAACCTGCATCGCCTGAATGAGCCGTGTTGGCCATTCGCGGCGCGCCTGCACTTTGCGCAGATCGTCCACAGAAACCGGACCGGTTCGCAATTTTTCGGCTAACAAATTAACGGTCGCAACGGCATCCTGAATAGCGAGATTAATGCCGACCCCGCCCGCCGGTGACATAGCATGCGCAGAATCGCCGATGCAAAGCAATCCTTCGCGACACCAATCGCTCAGACGGTTGATCTGCACTGTCAGCAATTTTATTTTTGACCAATCATCGAGCTCGGCCACGCGGTCGCGCAGAAATCCGGCGAAGGTGACGATGTCGTTTTGGAATTGCGGTAGACCGCGCGCTTTGATCTCGTCGAATCGATCCTTGGGAATAACAAAACCACACTGCCAGTAATCGCCGCGGTCGATCAACACGAGCAGTTTGCCGTGCTGAAAGAAACCGAACGACTGCTGCGGATCGTCTTGTTTCTTTGAGATCCGCATCCAAAGCACGTCGATCGGGACGCCGAACTCTTGTCGCTCGAGCCCAGCGCACGCCTGAACGATCGAATGCCTTCCGTCTGCACCGATGACCAGGTCGGCGCGAATTTCCAGTCCGCCCCGTGG
>QHQV01000230.1 GCA_003219945.1 Verrucomicrobiota bacterium
TGTGTAAATCTGCGGTAAACTGTGGAAGAGCAAAAAGCCTATGAATCAAGATCTTGACCAAATCGATAAGGACATTGCAGCGAAACATCTTTTGAAACATCCGTTTTATCTCGCGTGGGCGCGTGGCGAACTGAGCAGAGAGGCCCTCGCGGATTATGCGCGGCAGTATTACCAGCACGTTGCGGCGTTTCCGACGTATCTCTCAGCGGTCCACGCAAACTGCGACGATCAAGCGACAAGGAAGGAATTGCTTAACAATCTGATCGACGAGGAAGGTGGATCACCGAACCATCCCGAGCTTTGGCTCAATTTTGCCGAAGTTCTTGGCGTGTCTGCCCGGGATGCTCAAAATGCAGAGAAATGGCCTGAAACAAAAAACTTGATCGACACGTTCCGATCAGTTTGTCGCAATGGATCGACCGCGGAAGGCCTGGCGGCGCTTTACGCGTACGAGAGTCAAATCCCGGCGATCTGCGAGTCCAAAATTGACGGGCTGAAAAAACGTTACGGCTTCGCTGATCCCAAACATTACGAATACTTCAGCGTGCACATCGAAGCCGACCGCGAACACTCCGCCGCCGAGCAAAGACTACTGGGTGGCTACATCGGCAATCAGAATTTCGAATCCGTGAGAGCATCCGTGAATCGTGTTCTCAATGCGCTTTGGGAAATGCTTTCTGGCGTGTGCCGCCGTCACGCGATTGCATCCTGAGGGTGCTTTGATTCACCGACGACTACATTTATCGCGGTCGCAAAACCAGGAATGACCGCACCCGATGCCGGCAGACAGATAAAACTTGTGGCTGGTTCGGGTCGAGCGACCCAGCGATCTTCTTGTAGTCTGAAACGGAAGTAACAGGCTGCTGATTGATTTGTTCGATCACGTCGCCTTTCTGCAATTCTGCCACGCCGCTATCCGGATCGACCTCGGTGACCAGGACACCTTGCACGTTCGGAGGCAGATCAAGCTGGCGCGCTATTTCCGGAGTTAGTTCGTCCACGTGAATTGATGCCAGTGGAGTGTCAACCGATTCTTGGTCGTTAGGCGGTTGCGGGGCTTGTGGCTGCGGCTGGTTGTCGCGAGGAAGAACGCGCGCACTTTCGTAATCAACTGGTTGCTCTTTAATCTGTGTTTTTACTGTTAACGGTTTTCCGTTGCGGACGACTTGAAGCTCTACCTGTTTATCCAACGGCGCCTCGGCGACTAGTGTGCGAAGCGCCCTAAAATTCTTAACGTCGCGTCCGTCGAACTTGCGAATGACATCGCCAGGCTGCAGGCCTGCCTGTTCCGCCGGGGACCCGGAGAGGACTTCACCCACAGTCACCCCTCCCGCATCCGAGTCACCAGTGCCACGTTGCGGCGCTCCGGTCTGGATCCCTAGATATCCGCGAATGATGCGTCCCTGTTTCAATAAACTTTCCAACGCACTGCGAACTGTGTTTGCCGGGATTGCGAAACCCAATCCTTGCGATCCGCCGGTGGTCGAAGCGATCACCGTGTTAATGCCGATCACTTCACCTCGAATGTTAATCAATGGGCCACCGCTGTTACCCGGGTTAATTGCCGCATTTGTCTGCAGCAGATCCGCGAAGAAATCGCTGCGATTCGGCCGGCCTTTGGAACTGATGATTCCGTCGGTCACGGTTTCCTCAAATCCAAGCGGATTACCGATCGCCAGAACAGAATCTCCCGGTTGCACCATGTCGGAGTCAGCGAGTTTGAGCGGTTTGACGCCGGGGTCATCAATTTTCAGCACAGCCAGATCCACCTGTTCATCGGCGCCCACGAGACGCGCCTTCTTGGTTCGGCCATCGCTCAATTGCACTTCAATTTGATCGACAGGACGGCCTTGTCTGTCGGTCACCACGTGATTGTTGGTGATGATGTGGCCTTCATTGGTCACGATGACGCCAGATCCGAGCGAATTCTGCACCAGCGCTTCGTCCCGTGGATTGCGAAATCGTCGCTGGTTCGGAAAGAAAAATTCGAAGGGATCAATTCCATATTCGCGTCGAATAGCGACTTTGGTGGATGTTTTCACCGCGACGACGGATGGAATGACACTCTTTACCAGCGCACGTCGCTCCTGATTTAATGCCTCGAGCGACGCAATCTGTTTTGGATTGACGGCCGATTCGGAAGCAAACGTGTACTTTTCCGGTGTGCGCCCGGAGGAGAAGTTTAAGCCGCCGTGTTTGAGGCGGTAATCGTAAAGCAGCGAAATTCCTGCGCTTAACACGAGCACGAATACCAAAAATTTTGCGAGATTTTTCATCAACTAACGTGGGAGAAACTTTGTTTGTGTTGTTCGACAATTAAGCGTCGGAAACGTTGATTCTCAGCGAGGTCCAGGCGCGGGTCCATTTCGAAGATAGACATTGCAGCCGCACGCGCGCGCCGCATCAGGTCTGCGTCGCGTTTCAAATCGCCAATCTTCAGGGCCGGCAAGCCGCTCTGGGCCGTGCCAAGCACATCGCCCGGTCCACGCAATTCCCAGTCGGCTTCAGCGACTTCGAAGCCGTTTGTAGTTCGTTCCAAAACCGCGAGCTTCGCCGATGTTTCTTTTGCCTGGCTGGAGCTCAGCAAAATGCACGTCGATTTGTGTTCGCCGCGGCCGATTCGGCCCCGAAGCTGGTGCAACTGCGCGAGACCGAATCGCTCGGCATTTTCGATCAGCATCATCGTTGCATTCGGTACATCGACGCCGACCTCGAGCACAGTCGTGCTGATCAACGCGTCGGTATCGCCGCGGCGAAACCGACCCATGACTTGCTGCTTTTCCGACGCCGGAATCCGGCCATGAAGTAACTCGCATCGGAACGGATGCAGGCGTTCACGCCATAGCTCGTATTCTGCCGCGGCGGCTTTCACGTCCAGCTTCTCGCTTTCATCGATTAACGGGTAGATCACATAAAGCTGACGCCCCTTCTCGAATTGCGTTCGCAAAAAGCTGAGCACCTCCCCCAGCTTCGAGGTGTCGCGCACTGCGGTGATAATCTTTCCCCGGTTCCTTGGCATCTCATCGATCTTCGAAACGTCGAGATCGCCGTAGATGGTCATCGTTAGCGTGCGCGGGATCGGGGTCGCAGTCATCACCAGCACGTCCGGCGCCGGCTCGCGCGCAGTCAGCCGCGCGCGCTGCGCCACTCCGAACTTGTGCTGCTCATCAATCACTGTGAGTCCGAGATTCGAAAACGAAACACTTTCGTAAAGTAACGCATGCGTCCCGACAATGATTTGGGGCTCGTTGGTTTGGGTAGCGCACGCGTCCCCTAGGCTGGTTTCGGCGTCGCGCCGAAACAATCTTTTATTGCGCGATTCATCATCCTGAGTCCACACCCATGGATAGTCCTCATTCTGTTTGGCCACCCCGGAATCCCACGGATTGCGCAGGATGTAATGAAATTTTTCCTGGAGATCGCGATCCGATGGTACATACCGATCGAACCGTTCCTTCTCCCAAATCGATCCGTTCTTGTTTTCGATTTCATTAATTTCATGCGCTGAAAAAGATTTAATTGAATGCACCA
>QHQV01000231.1 GCA_003219945.1 Verrucomicrobiota bacterium
ATTCCAATCGCGCGAAGAAATCGTCGAACAACGAATCGTAAAGTCGGCTCCGCTCAGGGTGATATTGAACGCCGAGTCCGAAAGGATATTTCCGCAGCCGCACCTGCTCGATGATGCCGTCGTGCGCGGCCCACGCTTCCACCTCGATACCATCGCCTAATTCATCAATCGCCTGGTGGTGTGCGCTGTTCACTTTTGGAAAACGATGCGATGCGCGACGGGCACTTCGCAATGGCTGAATATCACGCTGCTTTTGCTCCGGCAAATTGTGCCCCTGGATGTCCAGCTTGAGGGTGCCGCCGAGGGCGACGTTGAAGACCTGAAGACCTTTGCAAATCGCCAGAATCGGCAACCCGCGCGAGAGCGCGTTTTGGACAGCCTGAAACTCCCACCGGTCACGCTCCGCGTCGATCTGTTTATCTAACACCGAAGGATCGGGAAGGTCCTGACGCAGAAATTCCGGCGAAATATCGGAGCCGCCTGAGAGTAAAAGTCCGTCCATCTCATCGAGGGGAACGTTTCGAGTACGCGCGTTCCAAACTTTGATGTCAGGATGTTTCGCAAAAATTGTGCGAAAGCTCTTGGCGTCCTTTTGTCGGATCCAGGTAGCCAGATTCGGCATTAGGCGAATTTGCGACTTGCCAATGGCCATGTAAAGAGCACTTCGATGTTGAGCGTGGATGGACCCAACGGGTTACATGAGGAACTGGAAGCCTTGGCTCTCAAAAACAAAGCTCGAGCCATCGGAGTAGCACTGCACGATCTCGAGACTGGATTCCGATTTTCATTCCGCGGCGACCGCTGGTTTCATGCTGCCAGCACGATCAAAGTGGCAGTGCTGCTTGCACTGTTTCGGGCGGCAGATGAAGGGCGGTTCAGGCTCGATGACTCCTTGCACGTGCCAAACCGTTTCTTCAGCGCAGCAGATGGATCGCTTTTTCGCCTCACCCAGGATCGCGACGCGACACCGGAGCTATATGCGGCCATCGGACGGACCGCGAAGATCTCCTCGCTTGCGCACGCAATGATCTGTGGAAGCAGCAATCTGGCGACCAATTTGCTGCTCGAGTTTGTGGGCGTTGAATATGCGCGAACGGTTCTGCGGGACGCGCAAGTTGACGGAGTTGAGCTACGGCGAGGTGTGGAAGATCACGGTGCGCATGAGCAAGGGATAAACAACGAAGCGACTGCAGACGGATTGTTGAGGTTGTTATCAGCGATTCGCGGCGATTTTCTTACGCCTGAAAGCAAACGAGAGGTGATTCGCATTCTGTTGGAGCAACGATTCAACTCGATGATTCCCGCCGGGCTCCCGCCGCACGCCACAGTCGCGCACAAGACCGGCGAGATTTCTACTGCGTGCCATGACATTGGAATCATCTATTTGCCCGAACGAGAACCATACATCGCCGCTATTTTAACTGAGTTCGATCCGGAAAGAGAAGGGCGGCGCGAAACAGTCGCGGCTATTTCCCAAGCCATTTATCGATCGCTGCTGCAAACGGAACCGAAATCGAATGAAGACTGAATTTCTACGGCCGATTGACTGTTTACGTCTGCCTGAAGAGTACCGCGCGCTGTTGCGACCGGGCGAAAACGAAGCTGATGTTCACGGCACTGTTCATCGTCTGCCGCGTTTCTTCTATGAAATTGGGAGCTGGGAGGAAGCGCATGAAATTCGGCTCGCGCCACACTTCACGCTTGCGGAATTGATGCTAGTCGACTGTCGCGAGGCGAGGTCGCTCCTAAGCCAGTTTCCTCACTACGTGCCGTGCGCAATCCTTTTGCTTGCCAGAGTCTTGGAGGATTTTCGGCGCGAAGTCGATGCGCCGGTGTTCATCAGCGCAAACGGCGGGTACCGCTCGCCAGCGCATGAGATTGGCGGCGGAAAGAGCATTCATGCATGGGGCACGGCGGCAAACGTCTATCGGGTCGGCGACACTTTTCTCTCCGACGCGAAGTCCATTGGGAAGTATCGCGCGGTGGTTACATCGCTTGGTCCGGCTGTTTTTGTTCGACCGTTCGGACGTGACGAAGGACAAACCAGCGATCACCTTCACATCGATTTGGGATACGCGAGGTTGACTCCGCGCGAATGCAGCGAAGCGACTTAGTATCGGATTGAGCAGATGAAGGACCGCCGAACAGAACGCGACGCTTATCATCTTCGCTTGCGCACACTTG
>QHQV01000232.1 GCA_003219945.1 Verrucomicrobiota bacterium
ATAGAACGAGGAATGTTCGCGCTCGATCCGAATGTCGCCGGGCAGTCGGCCCAACCATTTTGGCACGAAACCGCTCCACATCACCAGACCCACGAGTGTCGCGACCACGCCAATGATCACAATGAATTTGCCCAATTCGCGCATACCTGACCCTCGCACAACGGGCACAAAGGAAACAACGGATGTACCGAAAATAAAACTGCGGCCTTGCTGACCTTCGTGGCCGGCTTGCGACAAACTATTGCGCGAACTGCGCAGACGCACAACGTTGAGCAGATGCCAGTACAGTTTCGAGATTATTACGAGACACTCGGGGTGCCAAAAACGGCTAGCGAGGACGAGATTCGCAGCGCTTTTCGAAAGCTGGCGCGCAAGTATCACCCAGACGTGGCTAAGGACAAAAAGGCCGCCGAAGAAAAATTTAAGGAGATTAACGAGGCGTACGAAGTCCTAAGCGATCCTGAAAAGCGGAAGAAATACGATCAACTCGGCGCGGACTGGAATCGGCCGGGCGGTTTTCAGCCACCGCCGCAATGGCAAGACCAGCAACCCGGCGGCGGATTTTATCAATGGGGCGGTGACGGCGGCCGCGGGGTTGAGTTCGAGTTCGGCGGTACTGGCTTCAGCGATTTCTTTGAAGCGTTTTTTGGCGGCGGACGTGGTCGTTCCGCATTTGGCGGGTTCGGCGGACGCACTGCGACAGCCGAGCGCGGCGCAGATGTAGAAGCGGACATTATGGTCACACTTGAGGAAGCGCTCCACGGTTCGACGAGGACCGTGTCGCTGCGTCGAGCTGGTTCAGACAAGGTGGAACAGTATCAAGTCAAGATTCCCCGCGGCGTCCGCGAAGGCCAGCGGATCCGTTTGCGTGGCCAGGGTGAAGCTGGCGCGGGTGGAGGAAAAAGTGGCGATCTTTTTCTTCGGGTGCGATTAGCCAGACATCCGGATTTTTCAGTCGAAGGCAGCGATTTGATTCATGAGGTGCGGATTCAGCCATGGCAGGCCGTGATTGGCGCTGAATTGCTCGTGCCAACTCTCGAAGGAAAGGTGCGCCTGAAAATTCCGCCTGGCACCCAAGGTGGGCAGCGGTTTCGTCTGCGTGAACGCGGCCTGCCGGGAGTCTCAGGGAAACGCGGCGACCTTTACGTAGTTGGTCAGATCAACATCCCGAAGAAGCTGACTGACCGCGAACGCGAACTCTGGAGCGAGTTGGCGAAATTGCACGGAGCATGAGCCGTTGAAGCCTGAAGGTGGACGGTAGGGCGGCCAGTCCTCTGCACGCCGTCGGTGCCGCACGATTTCGGCGCGCACACGAGTGACGCGCCCTACCATTTCGTGGGAATTCGTGTAATTCGTGTGTGATGAAAATTTCCCTGGGCTCAGATCACGCCGGTTTCCATTACAAGAAGAAGGTAAAAGAATTGCTCGGTTCGCTCGGGCACGAAGTGAAGGACTTCGGTACGTTCAGCGAGGAACCGGTGGATTATCCGCTTTTCATTCGTCCGGCGGCGGAAGCAGTCGCGCGCGGCGAGTGCGATCGCGGCATAGTCTTCGGCGGCTCAGGCAACGGCGAAGCGATGGTGGCAAACAAGGTGCACGGCGTGCGTTGCGCCCTTTGCTGGAACGAAGATTCAGCCCGCCTCTCGCGACAACACAATGATGCGAACGTGCTCTCGATGGGTGAACGTTTGATCGCCGAAGACCTGGCGTTAAAGATTGTGGGGATTTGGCTTGAGACCGGTTTCGATGGCGGTCGACACGAACGACGCGTCGCAATGTTAAATGCGATGTGAATCCCGATCACGTCAAACGATCGACGCACACCGCTAGCAAAAACACCGCGCTCACAAACGCGTTGCTCTGAAAAAACGCGCGATTGATTCCAGCAAGATCGCGTTTTTCGGTCCTATGTTCGTAAACAAGTGCCGCGGCGATCAAGGGCAAGGACCAGTAGTAAAGCACGCCGAGCTTCGCGACGACTCCAAAACCAATAAGTGCCAAAAATGTCAGTAGATGTAATAGCTGTGCGAGACGCAAGCTGCGCGCAATCCCGAGGTTCACCACCAGTGATCGAATCTCTTCGCGCCGATCAAAATCATAGTCCTGCGTGGCATAGATCAGATCAAATCCTGCCACCCAGCAAATTACGCCCGTCGCAAGCACGATCGGCGCAATATCAAGGTGCCCGGTCTGAGCGATCCAGGCGCCGACTGGAGCAATCGCGAGTGCCAGCCCGAGAAAAAAATGCGTTGCGCTGGTGAACCGCTTCGTCACTGAATAGAAAAAAATCAACGCGAGCGCAACGGGCGCGAGGATAC
>QHQV01000308.1 GCA_003219945.1 Verrucomicrobiota bacterium
TTTGCGTTGATTTTGCGAAACTCTTCCTTTTCGAAATCGAACTCATCCTGAATGTCGCCAACGAGTTCCTCCAACACATCTTCCAGAGTCACAAGCCCCACAGTCCCCCCAAATTCATCTACGACGATTGCCACGTGCGCGTGTTTGCTAAGGAATAATCTAAGCAGATTTTCCAGCAGCATCATTTCCGGAATTGGAAGCAATTCGCGTTTGATCTTCATCAAATCGGGATGCGGATCGCGCATCATGGGAAGCAGTTCCTTGATATGAATGAGGCCGATCGTGTTATCTAAATTTTCACGACACAGCGGGAAGCGCGTGTGCTGGGATTCGATCGCCTTTTTTATATTCGTATCGAAATCGTCCTCGACGGCGAGGTAAACAATGTCGCCGCGTGGCGTCATGATGTCACGCACGACGCGGTCGCGCAGATCGAGTACATTGAAAACGAGTTCCCGGCCGAGCGCACTAACATCGGCGGACTTTTCGCTTTGCTCGAGAATCAATCGCAGTTCCTCCTCGCTGTGCGCAAGCTCGCTCCCGCGAACAGGTTGAAGCCGCAGCACTCTGCGCAAAAGAAAGTTGGATGATTTATTTAGGAGCCAGATGGCGGGCTTAAACAAAACATAAAAAGCGCCAAGCAGTCGCATCAAACGAAGTGCGACAGGCAGTGGCTCGGAAATGGCGATGTATTTGGGTGCGAGCTCTCCGAAGACGATGTGCAAAAATGTGATGCCGGCGAAAGCAAGAGTAACGGCAATCGATGTTGTCACCGCCTGCGAGTAGATGTGGAAGAAAGCGAGGGCCGGCCGGATGATCGATGCCAGCGATTGCTCGCCGATCCAGCCCAGCGCCAGGCTCGCAAGCGTGATACCAAGTTGCGTCGCCGAAAGGTATGCATCCAGATGCCCGCGGACATGCTTAACAAAGCGGGCGCGCACATCGCCCTCTTCCAAGAGCGCATCGAGCTGAGTCGTGCGCACCTTCACTACGGAAAATTCGCATGCCACAAAAAAAGCGTTCAGCCCAACAAGCGCGGCAATCGCTGCCAGTTTTCCGACAATCAACATCGGTGGATCCCAATGCGACGGAACGTTTTCGGCGAGCCAGGCTCCTGCCAATAAAAATAGTACGGGTGTGTTCATTAGTCGGATGCGCATCCTGGCATCCGGAACCGGATCGCTGGTAATTTACCAGCTGGACTTGGTTACGCCAGGGATCAACCCCTGCGAAGCCAGTTCGCGAAAGGTCAGCCGCGACATCTTGAACCGGCGAATGAAAGCGCGCCGGCGTCCGCTGACTTCACAGCGGTTCACCACGCGCGTAGGACTCGCGTCACGCGGCAGTTGCGTTAAGCCGGCGTAGTCCTTTTTCGCCTTTAGCTCGGCGCGCAAGGCAGCGTACTTTTTCGCTGTTGCGCGTTTGCGTTCATTGCGGTTGATCCAGGCTGTTTTAGCCATAAAGAGCGCTGACTATAACGCCAGACTCCTAATTTGCAACCGCGAGCCGAACAATGCTAGCCGAGGGCGCCTGCGCGCCGCCGCTGTCTGACCAGCGTACTAGTCGACCGGCGAGCGCCGTCTCGAGTAGATGAGCGCTTTTGTTTTACCGCTTGTGTCCGGTTCAAGCTGTCTTGTAACACCTTCACCAGATCAACAACGTTCGTTGGCGTAGGAGCAGCTGGCGCTTTTGCCGTGATCTCCTTGTGCTGTGCCTTTTGTTCGATGATCTCCATTAACGCGGTCCGGTATTCATCCCGATATTTCTCCGGCTCCCAGGTAACACTCATGCTTTCGATGAGCGCCTGCGCCATTTTCAATTCCTTCTCCGTTACTGCGGAATTCGAACCGTTTTCCAGGACATCCGCGCTCAGGATTTCGCTGGCGAAATGCATTAGCTCCAAAATTAGGAACAAGCCGTCCGGCTTTACAGCAGCCAGGTGTTCGCGATTGCTGATTACCACCTTGGCAACACCAATTTTGCCCGTTCCACTGAGCGCCTTGTGCAAGACTGCGTAAGCTTTCTCCCCACCTTTCTGCGGCTCAAGGAAATACGGCTTGTAGAAAAACTTCGGATCGACCTGGTCCAAATCAACGAAATCGGTAATGTCGATCGAATGGGTGGATTCGATGCGCACCTTCTCGAAGTCCTCGTCCTTCATCACGACGTAATGACCTCGCTCGAATTCGAAGCCCTTCACGATCTGGTCGGCTGGAACTTCCTTCGAGTCCGCTTCCGCCACCTTTTTGTATTTGATCGGACTGAGATCGCTGGAACGAAGCTGCCGGAAACTAAGCTTCTCCTCCCGCGTGGCGGGGTAAACCGCCACTGGAATATAAACCAGCCCGAAGCTGATGCTGCCTTTCCAGATGGGACGCATAGGAGGGAATGCTTTCCCATAGCGCTCTGCCTGTCAACCTTAACCCGTCCTCCGCCGGCAGCTCGTCTGCCTCGCTGAAATTCCTTGCAACTCGGAGAAACGGTCTGATGTTGGCAGTTGAAATGAGCTTCCTCGCCAGCTTTATGAACTTGGCCGGGCCGGATTTGATCGTCATCCTGCTAATCGTCCTCGTTCTATTTGGAGCAAAGAAATTGCCCGAGCTTGCCCGCGGAATGGGTCAGGCGGTCAAGGAGTTTCAAAAAGCAAAGGACGAGTTCAACGACGAACTGCACAAGGCTGGAAAGTCTGATACGCAAATTGCCAAGCCTGATGTGAAACCGGCTGAATCGACCGTAGCGCGAACTGACAGCCAGGGTGCTACTAATGTCACCGCGCCGCAACCGAGCGCCGCAGTCATTCCCGGCGATAAAGCCGATCAGGTCTAGCTTTTCGAAAGCGACGCGAGGACGCGTGCGCACTTTTAAAGGTTGCGCGAAACAAAGGCAGCGTTCCCCGTCGATTTCGCACGAAATGCTTTGGAGTGCGATGCGTTCTCGCATCGCTTTGGCCGAAGTGAAAACTTCTGACGTTTTGCTCGTTTGACCGAACACGCAATTTACGGCAAAATCCCCGCTCGTTTATGTCTGAATCGGATTTGCGTTCCCAAATCAAGGAGATGCTGGTCAAAAACCTGATGCTGCAAGTTACTCCTGAACAAATCGGCAATGAGCTGGCGCTTTTCGGTCCGGATGGACTGGGCCTCGATTCCATCGACGCGTTGGAGCTGGTTGTGAGTATGGAAAAGACGTTCGGCGTGGGCGTTCCAAATTCCGACGTAGCCGGAAAAGCGCTTCGGACTGTAAACACGATTCACGATTACATTCTCGAAAAGCGCGCTGCCGCTGCGTAGATGTGCTAACCGCGCATCGCCGCGTTTCGACGTGAACATTCTCTACGTAGAGAGTAGCCCCAGCTGGGGCGGACAAGAATATCGCACCTGTCTGGAAATTAACTGGCTCAACGGGCATGGGCATCAGGCCTGGTTGATCTGCAATCCAGACAGCCAGGTCCACTCCAAGGCGTCGGAACTCGGCACGCTCCTAGTCACAATGCCACTCCGCAGCCGGGTCGACCCGCTCTGCTCATTGCGCCTTTGGAAGTTCTGTCTGAAGAACAGAATCGATCTGCTCAAAACGTACAGCTCAAAGGATCACTGGATTTGCCTGCCACTTTTCGTTTGCGGAATTCCATTGAGCCGCGCGCGCTGCATCACCGATCCAATCGGCAGTCGAAGTCGCGCATTTGTTTTCAAGTACGGCTGTTCGCAAATCGTTGCCGACGCTTCGGTGATCAAACGCCAGTTGGTGGAAAAAGATGGAATTGATGCAGCAAAAATTGAAGTCATCGGTTCAGCTGTCGATTTGGAAAAGTTCAAGCCTCCGCGCGACCGGACAAAATTCCGCCGTGAAATCGGTGTCGCCGACGAGACCCCGCTGATCGGCAACGTAGGGATGATTCGTCCGGACAAAGGTCAACTCGAGCTGGTCAAATCGGCCCCCCTGGTCTTTGAAAAACGTCCCGATGCGCGTTTCGTCATCGTCGGCCAGGGCACCGGGATTTTGAAGCGCGGCATCAATGTGAGGAATGCAATCGATCGCGCCGGATTAGCCGACAAAATCATCATGGCTGGTTATCGTTGGGATACGCCGAACGTTTACGCGGCTTGTGACGTAATCGTGATTGCGTCGCTGCGCACCGAAGCCTCTCCAATTGTTTTACGTGAGGCTTTCGCCAGCGGACGACCCGTGATCGCTACGAAAGTGGGCGATATTCCAGAAATTGTTCGTCATCGCGAGAACGGTCTACTCATCGAACCTGGCAACACTCAGGCATTGGCCTCGGCGATCGTCGAATTCATTTCCGATCCGGAACTGGCGGCGCATTGCGCAGAGAATGGCTTCCGCTACGCGACCGAAAATTTTTCGTTCGACAAAATGATGGACGCGAAGCTGCGCGCTGATCTTGCTGTATTGCGGAAGAAACAAGGCCGCGAATCTCCCTCCCGCTCTTCGCAGGACATCACATCGTCGGGGAACAATTGATCGCATCAATCAGCTGACGCAAGCGGCCAAATCTGCTGCGAATCGGCGTGAAAATCAGCCGGCGCAAGTCGACAGTTTCGAATCCATCGTTTTCTTTCCCTGGCGCAACGCGCTGGACAATTTCGCCCGCGCGCAGGATGTCCCTGAAGTGATTGTTCAGATCGGCAAGCGCCTCGTTCGACAACGAACGATTGAGGCGAGTAACGAAGCGCTCTGCCACCGAGCGCGCCGAATGAAAGACCTTTTAGAATTGGGTGATCTCCGCCGCGGCATCCTGCGCGCTGTGTTTGATTTTGAAAAGCGGGAAGTCTTCCTCCGAAATGAACCCGAACTTGAGCAGGCGCAATTGCCGTTCTGGGGATGCTTTCACGTGAATGCAAATTTCGGCTAAACGGCAATCAAGTCCTCGAGAATTTCGCGCATATGGCGAATGGGCAGCGAATAATGTCCTTCGTTTTGAATGAATCGCGCTTTGCAATTCGGGAAACGGTTCGCGATTTCTTCCGCCAGCCGAACGGCGAAAGCGCGATCTTCTATTCCATGCCACAATCGCACGGGCACGCGTACATCTTCGATCGCGAATCCCCACGGCTGCGCGTAGATTTGTGCATCGATCATTACCCCTTCCGCCGAGCCGCGCCAGGCACGCCGTTGGCTCTCGAAAATCGCTTCAAAAGCTGCGTCGTCGCGCAAGCTGGCTGCGTCGCACGGGCGCAATAGCAGCATTTTTAAAAGAAGAGGACGAAGCCGGATCGGCGCGCGGAAGGACAAAAACGGTTGCGCCAGGCGAAACAATGGCCGCAACAGGTGCGGCCGATTGCGATAAAATGCCAGCATCCAGCGATAAAGCGGCAGTAGTCCTTTGAAATCCTTCAGCTCGGCAAACGGAATCACGCCGCCTGCGATAGCGATCGCCCGCACTCGCTCGGGTATCGCGACCGCCGTGGCATACGCGTAGGGCGCGCCACCAGAGATCGCGAGGATTCGGAAATCGCCGATCTCAAGATCATCAACAAGCCGTACAAGAAGTGACGGCCAGTCGCTCAACTTTCGATCGACATGCATGGTCGAGCCGCTGATACCCGGCCGATCCGGTGAAATTATGCGAATACCGAGAGAGCGCGCTGGCTCGTCTGTGAGTTGTGCCATTGTGCGTGAGCTCGGCCAGCCGTGGCAGAATATCACCGGCACTCCATCTGGATCGCCGTATTCTTCGAACACAAGAACGGCGCCGTCATGAAGCTGAACGATATTTTGCCCGTGCATCGAGCGGGCATCCTCTTTTGTGCCTTTGTATTGCACGGCATTAATGTGTAGACCAAATTGTAGTTCGAAAAACGATTCTGTTATTGGCAGCTTTGGTTATGGAAAATTATTCGCAACTTCCGCCGGGAAAGATTTCAGAGCACGGCAACGGAATCGGCGCGCCATCACCTGAGGAAGTGGAAAAACGCGCCAGAGAAATTGCCATGATCGACGAGCGCAATCCTGACGAATTTACCGAGGCCGATTGGGCACAGGCGCGGCATGAACTAATGGGCGAGGAAAACAATGTGCCTCCGGAGGAAACTCCTGACAACGCGGAGATGACGGAAGAGTGGAGCGTCATCGCCGGTTCCAAAGGTCACCACATGCCGCGTCCCGGCACCGAGGAAGAGGAAAGCGTTGGCGAGCATCTTGTGATTGAGGGCATAGAGGAAGCAACTCACGATCAAATGCTCGAAGCGCGCCGGGAAGAACGGCATCAGGAGGGAGAAAATCGTTGAGCCCGCCCTCCGTTGAAACCGCCTCCAGACGGGTAGCGGCGGACCGATCTCTTTTCCCCGCGCGCCAATCCCGGGTCGAATGCTTGCGCGATCGCTTTCATCAAATCAGAAATTTCACGAATTCGTTGTGTGGTGGTCTCGAACCCGAAGATTGCGTCGTGCAATCGATGCCGGATGTCAGTCCGACCAAATGGCACCTTGCGCATACCACCTGGTTTTTCGAAACCTTTATCCTGAAAAGATTCGCCTCGGGATATCGCGCAGAAATCCCGGAGTACGCTTACCTTTTCAATTCTTATTATAACGCCGCAGGCGACATGCACCGGCGGGATCTGCGCGGGTTAATTTCGCGTCCGACTGTGAGCCAAGCGCAGCGTTATCGCGCATCGGTTGATTCACACATTGATGATCTGCTGTCAAATCCCGACGAAAGTCTGCTCGATGAAATGGAACCGATTCTCGTCCTTGGCATCCATCACGAACAGCAACATCAGGAATTACTCATCACAGACATCAAGCACGTCCTTGCGCAAAACCCGCTCTACCCTGTATTTCGTGCTGGTGCTGGTAGGTCGCGATCGCCGAGCGCGCAGAAAATTTCGACGGACGGCTCAGCGATCGGTCCCTACCAGTTCGTCGAATTCGACGAACAAATCGCTGAAATCGGGCATGATGGGGACGGATTCGCCTACGACAACGAAGGGCCGCGGCATCAGGCACTCGTTCCCGGGTTTTCGTTGGCAACGCGGCCGGTCACAAACGGCGAATACATCGCCTTCATCGAGGACAACGGCTATAGCCGGCCGGAATTCTGGTTATCGCTCGGTTGGATGACTGTGAACGAACAACGCTGGAACGCGCCGCTTTACTGGATAAAACGCGACGGTGCCTGGTGGAATTTCACGCTCTCCGGTCTGCGCCGCGTCGATCAATCCGAGCCTGTCACGCACGTCAGCTATTTCGAAGCTGACGCGTATGCCAACTGGGCTGGGGCACGCCTCCCGACTGAGTTCGAATGGGAGCGCGCAGCGTTGAGTTGTCCGATCGAAGGCAATTTCGTCGAGACTGAACTCTTCCACCCGGTTTCCCTAATGTCCGCTGTATTAGAGGACATACCGGGAAAAGGTCAGCGTCTTCACCAAACGTTCGGCGACGTTTGGGAATGGACGCGCAGCGCCTACTCGCCGTACCGCGGCTATCGCGCTGCTCCCGGCGCGCTTGGCGAGTACAACGGCAAATTCATGTGCAACCAATACGTCCTGCGCGGCGGTTCCTGCGCGACATCCCGCGCTCATATTCGGCGCACCTATCGCAATTTCTTTCAACCGGAAAAACGCTGGCAGTTCACCGGAATCAGACTCGCACGCGACGCACAGTAAATCGGTAGGGTGCATCACTCCGCGCGCGCCATTTCAAGCCCACAATGACCGGAGATTCAATCACAGCTCCGCCGCAGGTTTCCGCGCCAGAATCGGCGGATTTTCTGGCGGATGTTATTGCTGGTCTGTCGTCGAATCCGCGCACGATCCCGTGTAAATACTTCTATGATGAGCGAGGCGCCGCGTTGTTTCAGAAGATCTGTGAGCTGCCGGAATATTATGTCACCCGCACCGAGATCGATATTCTGGATCGACATCGCGCTGACATTGCGTCGCAACTTGGACCTAGCGTCGAACTAATCGGACTCGGCACCGGTGCCGGCACGAAAACGCGGATTCTGATCGAGGCGCTGGAGAATCCTGCCGTTTATATCCCCGTGGATATCTCGGAAAATCAACTGCGCCAATCGACTGCTCTTTTCCAGAAAATTTTTCCAGACTTGGAAATTCTGCCGGTATGCGCGGACTACCTGCAATCTGTGGTGTTGTCTTCGCCCCGTCACAAACCTGCGCGAAACATTGTGTATTTCCCGGGATCGACCATTGGCAATTTCGAGCCGGATGAAGCCGTCCAGTTTTTGTGTCGCATCGCGAATGTCTGCTACGCAGATGGCGGGTTGCTTATCGGCGTCGATTTAAAGAAGAACCGGCAGGTGCTGGAAGCTGCTTACAACGACAGCGCCAGCTTGACTGCGCAATTCAATTTGAATTTGCTGCAGCGCATCAACCGCGAGTTGGGGGCAGACTTCGATCTCGATCAATGGCGGCACCGCGCAATCTACAATTCCAACGCCGGCAGGATTGAGATGCATCTCATAAGTGAAAGCGACCAGTTCGTGCGTCTCAATGCACACAAGTTCCATTTCCGGCGCGGGGAAAAAATCATCACCGAGTATTCTTATAAATATACGCCAGACGAGTTTGCGGCGCTCGCTGCCAAAGCCGGGTTCAACTTCGTTCGAATGTGGACCGACGACGCGCGTTTGTTTGGCGTTTTCTACTTTGTGACAGCTTTAGAGTAGCGCGTGCCTCGCCCTTGCCGACCACGTAATATGCAAGCCGCAGGCATCCACTACTCTAGATG
>QHQV01000481.1 GCA_003219945.1 Verrucomicrobiota bacterium
AACCGTCGCAGGCGGACGATGTGTTGAGCGAAGTAGAGTTGAACGGCAAGACCGTGGCGCAGGCAATGATCGATGGCGGGTTCATTGATGAGCCAAGCTTTTATGAAACGATTGCCAATGGCCTTGGCACGGAATTCGTCGATTTGAGGGAACGCGAGATCGCGCCTGAGATTTTGCGTTTCGTTCCCAGCGGATTGGCGCGGTTGCACGGCGCGCTGCCGATTGACATGAGCGAAACCGCGCTGCGGGTCGCGTTGGTCGATCCATTCGATGTGCAAATCGCTGAGGACCTCCGTTTCGCGCTCGGCAAAGACATTCAGGTAGTCGTTTCGCCGCCCGAGCAAATCGAGGAGTTAATTAAACAGTATTACGGCACCGACACCACGAGCATGGAGGAAGTCCTCAAGCAGCTCGGCGAAGCCGGTGAAGCACTGCAATTACGCGAGACCGACGGCGAAGCTGCGGTTGAAGCGGAGGCGAATGCAACGCCGATCATCCGTTTTGTCGATCTCATTCTTTATCAGGCGATCCAGGACCGCGCGAGCGACATTCACTTCGAGCCGTTCGAAAACGAATTCAAAATCCGCTACCGAGTCGATGGCGCGCTTTACGAAATGTCGCCACCGCCGCGACATCTCGCTCTGCCGGTGATTTCGCGAGTGAAAGTGATGGGGAACATGAACATCGCCGAGAGACGGCTGCCGCAGGATGGCCGGATTCAAAAGCACATCGCGGGGCGCAGTGTTGATCTGCGAGTTTCGACGTTGCCAACACAATTCGGCGAAAGCCTCGTGCTGCGTGTTCTTGACCGCAGCATCGTCAACTTGGATCTCGAGGCGCTCGGGATGCCGGATTACATCTACAATTTTCTGCTCGAACTGATCGAGCGACCGAACGGAATTTTCATCGCCACCGGGCCGACCGGCTCAGGAAAAACCACCACGCTTTACTCTTGTTTGCGCAAGATCAACACGATTGATTCGAAGCTGATTACGGCGGAGGAGCCAGTTGAATATGACTTGGAAGGCATTGTTCAGGTGCCGGTGAACGAAGCGATCGGCTTAACCTTTGCGCGTGTGTTGCGGCACTTCCTGCGCCAGGATCCCGACCGCATAATGGTTGGCGAGACGCGCGATCTCGAGACTGCGCAAATTGCCATCCAAGCGTCGCTTACTGGGCATCTGGTTTTTACCACTCTGCACACGAACGATGCGCCAGGTGCAATTACGCGTTTAATCGACATGGGCGTAGAGCCGTTCCTTATTTCGTCAACATTGGAAGCTGTCCTTGGTCAGCGATTGTTGCGCAGCATCTGTAGTCATTGCCGCGCGCCTTACCGGCCGAATGACTCTTTCCTGGCTGAGCTCGGCATCTCGCGCCGCGATCTTGGCGAGAAACAATTTTTCTACGGAAAAGGTTGCGACACGTGTAACAACACCGGCTACAAAGGACGAAAAGGAATTTACGAGCTCTTAAGGATCACAGATCCAATCCGTGAATTGATTAACGAGCGCGCACCGACTGTAACGATCAAACAAAAGGCGATCGAGCTTGGATTGATTACGCTGCGCCAGGACGGTTTGCGCAGCATCTTCGCAGGCGACACGACCATCGAAGAAGTGCTGAGATACACCTAAAGGCACGACGCAGTGATGCTCGACATTAACCCCTGACCTAATTAGAATACGCCGCCATGGCACGCTTTAACTACGTAGCTCTTGACGCCCGCGGTCAGGAAGCGTCCGGATTACTCGAGGCCACTTCAAGCAACGCAGCGATCAGTCAACTGCGTCAGGCCGGTTACTTCCCGACCAGCGTCATCGAGGAGGCCATAATCAGCCCCGACGGCAAGGAAGCTCGTCGACGGACACCAACTGCCGCGCGCGTGACGAAACCGCGCGCGAAAAAAGGCATTGTTCTTTTCCAGCGCAGAAAAGTTAAGTCAAAAATTTTAATGATCTTTACTCGCCAACTGGCGACGCTGATCGATTCCGGTTTGCCGCTGCTGAGGAGCTTAAATGTTCTGGCAAAACAGGAACGCGATAAGGTGCTGAAAAATACAATCGACAAGCTCGCCGACTCTGTGCAGAGCGGCAGCACGTTTTCCGACGCACTGGCGCTGCATCCGAAGATCTTTAACGATCTGTACGTCAACATGATCAAAGCGGGCGAGGTCGGCGGCGTGCTTGAGTTGGTGCTTACCCGGCTTTCCGAATTTCAGGAAAAAGCCTCCAAGATTAAGAACAAGGTGCTCTCGGCGATGGTGTACCCGGTCATCGTCATGACGATGGCGGTGGGAATCATGTGTTTCCTTCTCGTGTTCATTGTGCCGCGGTTCGAAGCAATTTTT
>QHQV01000482.1 GCA_003219945.1 Verrucomicrobiota bacterium
AAGGAAATCGACGCGCGCGAGCTTGAAACGCGTCGCATTCTTCGGCCAGGCGTGCCGCTGGAAACGTTGGGCGATTTCGAGACGCGCTGGCAAAAGCTAGCCGATCAACTCACTGCGTGGAGTCGGCAGCTTACGGATCGCGCGACCGCGCACGATCGCGAGCTCACCCAAATATCCGCGACGCGGACGACGTGGAAGGCGACACTCGAACTCGCGGGCAAATCCAACGCGCCACCAGAAGTGATGCAACGCATCAATCGGGTGTTGCAGGGGATCGACGCAACCGAAGAGATGCTACAAAACCGCCGCGCCGCAGTGCTCAGTTTGCAGACGCGCGTGGCCGAGCAAACGCAACGCGTTAATGGTGGGTTGCGTTCCATCAGATCGGCACAAAGCGCAGCAGTTAATCGCCTCTGGGTGCAGGATAGCCCGCCGATCTGGAGTCCCGAGGTGCGCACGGCCGCGGCGCAATCACTCGGACGTGACAGCCAGGTTTCGATCGGCGCGCAGGCCGCGCAAGTACGCAACTACCTGGAACGCGAGTGGACAAGGTTGATCTACGTCGCGCTGCTTTTTATCGCGTTTGCCTTCATCATGGTGCGTCTCAAACGCCAGGTCGCGCGCTGGACCGATAAAGATCGGGCACTCGACCGCACCAATCACGTCCTGCAATTGCCGTTCTCGACTGCATCTTTGCTCACGATAATTTCTGCGCGTCTGATCCTGCACGACGCACCGCGCGGCGTTTGGCTCATTCTCGCCACGCTTGCCTTGATTCCTATCGTGGTGCTGCTGCGGCATCTGATCGATCGACATCTCTTCCCGATCGTCAATGCACTGGTCGTTTTCTATTTCGTCGCGCAACTGCGAGTGCTCGCGGCCTCCATCCCTGTGCTCTCGCGCATCATCCTTCTGCTAGAAACGGTGGGCGGGCTTATCTTTCTCATCTGGTTCATCCGCGCGCGACGGCGTTCCGGACCGCGCACGACATCGAACAAAACGGCCCGCGTCGCCGGCTCCATCGCGGTGGCCGGCTTCGGCGGGATCATTGCCGCGGACTTGTTAGGCTACGTTGCGCTAGCGAATTATCTTAGCGTTGCCATCCTGACTTCGGCTTACTTCGCGGTCGCGCTTTATGCTGCGGCGCGAGTTCTCGAAGGGCTCGTTTTCTTTGGCCTGCAAGTTCGGCCGCTCGCCTCGCTTGCCGTCGTGCAACGACAACGGCCATTGCTGCGCAGGCGCATCGTGCGCCTGATAAAGCTGGCAGCGATCGTCACCTGGGTTCTGCTGGCGCTGAGTGCGTTCTCGTTACGGGAAGCGGTCATCAGCCGGACGACCGCTTTGCTCAATGCCGAGGTCGCGGTGCGGTCGGTCCATTTCTCGTTAGGCGCCGTTGTGGCCTTCATTCTCACCATCTGGATCACGCTGTTTCTGTCGCGTTTCCTGCGTTTTGTCCTCAAAGAAGAAATCTACGATCGCTTTCACCTCGCGCGCGGCCCGGCCTACGCAGTCTCGACCCTCGTGCACTATATCGTGCTGCTGGTCGGATTCTACATCGCAATCGCGGCACTCGGCGCCGACATGACGAAATTCGCTATCCTGGCCGGTGCGTTCGGTGTCGGCATCGGCTTCGGTCTGCAAAACGTCGTCAATAATTTCCTTTCCGGCCTGATTCTACTTTTCGAGCGGCCGGTGCAGGTGGGTGATGTGATCGAAGTGGGGAATCAGACAGGAGTCGTTAGGCGCATCGGCATTCGCGCCAGCATCATCGCTCTCGACGACAAGTCCCAGCTCATCATTCCGAACGGTCAGCTCATTTCCGAAAAAGTAACGAACCGAACCTTCTCCAGCCTGCAAAAACGGATGGAGCTAACCATTCGCATCGCTTACGGAAGCGATCCCGAGCAGGTAATCGCGTTACTTCTGAAAACTGCCGCAGCGCATCCAAAGGTGACCCAATTTCCACCGCCCGATGCCGTGTTAAAGCAATTCGGTGAAGACGCGCTTGTCTTCGTGCTTGGCTTTACTACCGAGGAGGTGTCGCAATTTCCGTTTGTGCAAAGCGATGTGGCGGTGGCCGTGAACGCATCGCTACGGGCGGCCGGAATCGAGATTGCCCTTCCGCAGCGCATCGTCCGTCTCGAACAAAACGATAACGCGAGTAACAAGTCGCCAGAACCGCATCGCGCAGGCACTGGGAGCAATTTACCTCCACGGGGCGGTGAAAACCTTGGTGACACAGCAAATGCAAGCCCGAGTTCAGGCGATTCGCTCACAAAGTGAAAGGTAAAACCAAACCGATGCAATCCTGTTTTCAAAACAGGTGGCGGGTTGCCGCCAACTGTGGCTTTGCTCTCCTTTTGTTCCAGTGGTGCGGATGCGCCGCTCATCTGGCGACCGTACAAACAGAACCGGCACGCCTCCCCACGGGATTAAGCGTCCAAGAGCCGCTTGGATCCGCCACAAAATACCTGATAGCAGCAGAACGTGAACAGCCGTCGGCCGCACTAGGGCATGACCT
>QHQV01000483.1 GCA_003219945.1 Verrucomicrobiota bacterium
TCCGGTGCAAATCCTTCGAAGTGATTGCCGGCAAATGCCCAGACACTGCGCACGTCAGCAACATGCCGCTGAATTTTCAGCGACCAGCTTTCCAACGCCGCTTCGCGTTTCCAGAGCAATTTTTCGTAACGATGCATATGGCCGCCGTCGACGCCGTATTTGGTCGTGTAATCGCCAAGCAGACGCAGGTAAAGAAAGTCGGTGGTGCACGGCAGAAATTCGAAGGGCGCAAGGTTTCGCTCGTTGAGCGGAGTGGTATCGGCCCAAACCCAGCAGATACGGTACTTTTCCACCAGCCGGATAAACTGCGGCCGATGCCAGCCGGCGTGACGAAACTCAATGGCAAACCGGAAATCCCGCGGCAATTGCACGAGGAACTTGCGCAGCGCGTGTTTACCGTCGGTCGGCGTCAGCGAAGGCGGGAGCTGAACGAGGATCACCTGGAGCTTTGGCCCGAGTAGTTCGATCCCGCGGAGAAACGACATCAGCTCTGCTGCGCAATCTCGTAGACGACAAACGTGGGTGATTTGACGGGGAAGTTTGCAGGTAAATCGAAAGCTGGCGGGAGTCGTTTCCGCCCAGCGACAGACCGTTGCTTCGGTCGGCGCAGCGTGAAATGTAGAATCCACTTCGACGGCCGGGAAATGGCCCGCGTAAAATTCGAGCCAGTGCGACTCTGGCAAATCAAGCGGGTAGAAGACACCGCGCCAGTCGTCTAAGCTCCACGCGCACGAGCCAATGCGTATTTTCTGCTGATCGAACAGATTCAAATGGAATCGAGAAAGTATTCGGTTTTATGCGTGGGGAAAGATGTCACGTTGAGAGAAGAGACTGGGCTAAGAATTTGACGGGCTGGATAAGTTAACTACCCTGCCACACTTAGATGCAACTGGTTATTCGCGCTTTCTTATTTCTCGCTGTCGCGCTGTTCCTTTTACCCGAATCGGGCCCCGCTTCCATCATCTTTCGCGCGGGGGAAAAAGCGAAGTATGTGCCTCCGGGCGAAGAGGAGATGAGCGGGAATGCAGCGGAGCTGTATCAGATCGGGCAGACCGCAGAAAAAGAGAACAATCCTAAACGTGCGATCAGGGCGTATAAGACGCTCGTCAAACGCCACCCCAAAGATGCGTTGGCTTCCACGGCACTATATCGCGCCGCTCAATTACAGGAACAGACTCACCAATATACTCCAGCAGCGGATTCATATCTCCAGTTGGTCGAAAGATATCCCAGTAGCCCGCATTTCGACGAGGCCGTTGAGGGCCAGTTCCGCGTCGGTGAGGTTTATCTCAATGGAAAGAAGTTGAAGGTCTTGGGAATTCCGATCGCGTCTGCGTTGGATCGAGCGGTGACCATTTTCGCGAATGTTGTGCGCACCGCGCCGTACGGGAGATACACAGCGCGAGCGCAGTTTAATATTGGCATGGCGCGTGAGAAGCAGGGAGCGAACGATGCAGCGATCCAGGCTTATCAGGCCGTGGTGGACAAGTTTCCTGACGAGCCAATAGCCGTCGATGCCCAATATCAAATCGGTTACATCTGGTTTACGGCCGCGCAGCTAGGCACAAATGACGCCGCTGCCGCGGGCAATGCGAAAACGGCTTTCCAGGATTTCCTGTTCCACTATCCCAAAAGTGAGAAAGCAGCGCAGGCGCGCAAGAATCTCGATATTCTTGAACACAAGCAGACAAACAATTCCTTCAAGGTCGCGAAATTTTACGACAAACAAAAATATTATCGCGCTGCAGTCATATACTATAACGAAGTGATTCGGCAGCAGCCGGGATCAGAGGAAAGCAACGAGGCGAAGAAGCGGATCGACCAATTGCGCGCCAAATTGGGCGATGCTGCGCTGCAGCCAGCCATACCGGTCTCACAGAACGCAAAGAAAAAACCCGAAGGGCACGGAGCTCGAACTGCCGGAAGTGGAACGGCCAAGCCGGGTGCACCGAATAACGAAGCGCCCCTGCCCGTTTCCGATCGCGATAGCTCGCTTCCGCCGCCGGCTTCGCTCGCGCCGGATACAACTACTGCGCCTGAACCTCTGTTGCCTCTGCCAGGCACGAGCACAGGCTTCGATCCTTCCGGCGCTCCCGGAGCATCGTCCTCCCCCGAAGAGTCCGCCTTACCGGCGCCTTGAAAGCCTCACTCGCGACAATCCTTTGCCTCGCGATCTCCGGTTGCCTTGGCTATCACGTCGGTCCGGTAAAG
>QHQV01000484.1 GCA_003219945.1 Verrucomicrobiota bacterium
ATTCTGCGCTCACCGCGAATTCCACAAAGAGCGTTTTGATAAACTCATCGGACTGATCAATTCCAAGCGGTGTTAGGCCGATAAGTTTGCGTTCGCGTGCCACTTCCCCGAGCGCTTTCTCAGCTGCATCAGCCTGATCTGCTCCAACGTGAACTGTCACGTGCGGCTCGAAAACAGGCGCATCGTATCGGCGGCTCAGATCGTTGATGATTCGCTGAAAGAAGCTGTGTGCCGGCTCGGATGGGATAAGCCAATACGCAATGACGGTTTGCCTGGTCACGAGACCACAACGGGTTCGGGTTCAACTCCACTTCTGCAGCTCTACAATGTTACCTTCGGGATCTCGGGCGTAAACGACGCGAAGCAGACCGACGCCTTTTACTTTCGCCGTGGCAATTTCTCCCACTGCGCCACCGCCGGCTGCAATCACCGCTTGTAGCGCTTCATCCACATTGTCCTCCGCGAATGCAATGTGGCCGAATCCGCACTCGTTAGCTCTCGGCGGTCCGCGTTCGATTAACTGATCGTAGCTGAAAATCTCCAGCGTCGGCCCATCCTCGTCGTATCCAGGTAACCTGAGATGAACGCCACGAAGACGGGCGTTCGGAACACAATTCACTCTGTCAAGCCACGCCGCAGACAAGTCACGTTCGGGACCTTTGGGTTCGCATCCGAACACCTCGCGATAGAATCTGACCAGTCTTTCCCAATCTCTGGCTATCAGATTTGTGTGCACGTATTTCGCGCGGATTGGCATTCGCTTTTCTTCCGGTAAAGTTTCCGCCGATAGTAACATCAACTTGCCTATGCCGACGAATGTTTTGGGAACGGAATTGAAATGTTGTTGTCGCGATCCGATGACCGGGTTTTACCGAGACGGCTATTGCCGAACAGGACCAGAGGACGTGGGGCAGCACACGGTTTGCGTGCAAGTCACGGAGGAATTTTTGGATTTCTCCGTGCTGGATGGAAATGACTTGGTCACACCGCGTCCGGAGTGGGGTTTTCCCGGATTGAAGCCAGGCGACAAGTGGTGTGTATGCGTCACGCGCTGGAAAAGCGCGCTTGATCATAACCGCGCAGCACTTGTGGATCTGGAAGCAACGCATGCTTCTGCGCTTGAGTTCGTCACGCTGGAGGAACTAAAGGCACACGCGGTAACACAAGCCTAACAAACTCTCCAGACCGGCTGCGGTTGAATCGGATTGGGTTTGCCGCCAACCTAAGGGCAATTGAAGCTTCCTTTTAGTCTTTTCCTGGCGCTGCGGTATTTGAAACCGAAGCGCACATTTCTCTCGATCATCACATTGATCTCGGTCATTGGTGTGATGCTCGGCGTGACGGTGCTGATCCTTGTAATTGCGGTCATGACCGGATTCGATCGGGAACTGCGCCAGAAGGTGATCGATTTCGACGCGCATATTCTAGTGAGTTCCGAGGACGTGTTCCGCGATTGGCGCCCGCTCAAGGCCAAAATCGATAAGACTCCCGGCGTGGTCGCCACCGCCCCTTTTGTGCAAGGACCAGTGATTGTGGAATTCCACGGCCGTCGCCTCGCACCGATGATTCGCGGCGTTGATCCCGGACAGGAAGAGAAAGTCATTCCCCTCCAAAAATTCATCAAATTCGGCAAGCTCGATCTGGAAGGTGAATCGACGGTGCTCGGGATTGAGCTGGCGCGAAAACTCGGAGTTAGCATCGGCGACAAGGTAACAATCTATTCACCGGGCAATGTCGGCCAGGTCCTTGACAGCATTAAAAAACTGGAGAACGCGAAGGGCGAAGAAGAAAAAAAAGCCGTCGACGAATTGCGCGATGTGATTCTCCCGAAAGAACTAACTGTCACCGGCATTTTTGAGACCGGCCATTACCTGCACGATTCCGAATTTCTGCTCGTGCCCGTTTACGTGGGCCAAGAGCTATACGGTCTGGACGACGCGTTGCACGGAATCACGGTGAAGACCGACAACCCGTACGGCGCCGAACGCGTGAAACAGGAGATCCAGCAATTCCTTGAGCCGCCGCAATACGCCCAGACCTGGATCGACATGAATCGCCAATATTTCGAAGCGGTGCGGCTGGAACGCACGGTGATGTTTTTCCTTTTGTTCTTCATCGTGATCGTGGCGGCTTTTGGAATCATGAGCACGCTCATCACCGTAACAGTGCAAAAACGGCACGAGATCGGAATTGTGAAAGCGCTCGGGGCGAACATTGCGCAAATTATCTGGGTCTTTCTTGGTCAGGGAACGATTGTCGGTCTGTTTGGGACGATCACTGGTTTGGGCTTGGGAATGACGTTGATCCGTTATCGTAACGAGTTCAGTCACTGGCTGGCATCGACGTTGCACATCGAGATTTTCCCGCGCGAGGTCTATCAATTCTCGTCCATTCCGGCGGAGGTCATTCCGCACGACGTCGCTATCATCTGTATCAGCGCCTTCTTAATCTGTTCGTTCGCAGCCCTAATCCCTGCGTACTTTGCTGCGCGGCTCGATCCAGTGAAAGCGCTGCGTTACGAGTGAAGTTGTAGAGGCGCTTGTGCCAAGCCCGCTTCGGCGTTTGACACAAACACGGCTACAACTTGAGAAAAGCGTCGAGCGCGCGAGAAGCATAATCGTATCCTTCCGGCCATTCGCTTTGGCGCGGGCCGGCAACATTCAGAATGCCGATCTTATTTTTGCGGACAAAATCGGCAATGAGCTTAGCAGCATCTTCAGCGGAGAACTTTGACGCGTCGATCAGTTGGTACGGCCGCTCTAGTGCAACACAGAAGCGAATTGTCTGTTCAGTGCCGCCGCGAAGTTCTACCTGGTAAATGACAACGGTTCCATCGGAATGTTTCACATTCTGCAACGTGCGTTCGCTGAAACCGCCACCTTGCAATTCCCGAACTGGATAGTGATCCGGAATTTTGCCGAATTCGTCGAGCCGTCCGGCCGGACACCATCCGCCGCAATTAATCCCATGCCTGAGCGCGACATCGAGCGCGGCGCGATCCACGCCTGTTTGCCCGCCAGAAATGATCTTGACTGCCTTCACTGTAGCGGCAGTCTCTGACCACCGACCACGCGCAATCGGAGTTCAGTCGCCGGTTGGAACAATATCAGCGCGCTCGATCATTAGGATCACCGTTCGTTCGGGCGCGCGTGTACGATGGCGCACGCCTTTCGGTACGACGAAGCCCTGTCGTGGCGCAAGATCCACGACGCGATCTTCGAGATCGATCAGGAACCGGCCATCGAGCACGAAAAAGAATTCATCGATGTCTTTGTGTTCGTGCCAATGATATTCCCCCTGAACGACGGCCATCCTCACCACTGAATCGTTCACCTTGCAAAGCGTCTGGTTGTACCATTTGTCTGTACAAGCGTCGGCCAGCTTCTGCACATCAATCAATTCGAGCGGCCCGTGCAGAATGTTCAGGTACGTTTTGTATGGAAATTCTTCAACCGGTATTTTCGTGCTCATAAGCTCGGATCAACAGGGGACCTTGTTCTCCAAAATTCAATTTCCTGGATTCCTGATTCATTCTTCGCCGTCGAAATAATTGGTCTCCTCGCCCTTGATGACAACGCGATCA
>QHQV01000485.1 GCA_003219945.1 Verrucomicrobiota bacterium
CTTGCACACCGTGCCTTCCTTCGAGATGATGCAGAGCCATGCCTGCGACGCTGGAACAAACTGGGCCGAACGTAGTGACGCGGCGTTCCGTGTTCATTCTGCGATTTATTAGCACCGTCGCATTATGGACAGTCGCCTTGTTGATCATGTTCTCCGGTTACGAGATCCTGTTCTGGTTATTGATCAGCGTGTTCGGAATGATTGGGCTTTGGGAATTTTACGGGATGCTCGACCACAAGCGCCTGCCGAATTTCAAGATCACCGGAATGATTTGTGGGGCAGTAATGCTCGCTGGGAGCTTTTATTACTTCTCCAAAATCGGACCAGCAGGCTCCTACGATTTCGAAGTTGCTGTCCTGCTTTTTTTTCTGCTGACGGTATTCGGACGACAAATGTTTGCGCGGTTGCGGCACGACGAGCCCCTGCAGACGATGGCTTACACATTGTTCGGCCTGCTCTACGTGCTTTGGCTTTACAATTTCATCACCAAAATTGTGTATCTCACTCCTCGTTCGAGCAGCGGCCAGCTCACCGGTCAGTTCTACGTGTTATATTTGATCGCCGACACAAAATTCTCGGACATGGGTGCGTATCTGACGGGGAGCGCGATTGGACGGCATTTGATGGTGCCGCACATCAGTGCAAAGAAAACCTGGGAAGGCTTTTTTGGCGCGATTGTCTTCGCCTTACTTTGCAGTCTGGCCCTTTACAAACTGATGCCCGGCCACTTATCGGTGCTCAACTGGACACACGCGACAGTGCTCGGCTTGCTTCTCGGGATTGCTGCAGTCCTCGGCGACTTGGCCGAATCCATTATCAAGCGCAGCACGGACGTAAAAGACTCCGGCAATCTGCTCCCGGGAATTGGCGGAGCGCTCGATCTGCTGGACAGCTTGCTTTTCACCGCGCCGCTGTTGTTTTTCTACATGCGCCTCGTGATTCGCGTGCCCTAAAGACTTTGTTTTCACACGCAGACCACTAAGGACACTAAGATTCGCAAAGGTCCAAAAGAACTTCTTTACGGTCGTGTGCCATTGTGATGGTTGTGTGATGTTTTGTCCAAATGAATCGTAAACGTGTCGTTATTCTGGGGGCGACTGGGTCCATCGGCGAAAGCGCATTGAACGTCGCGCGGGATATTCCGGAGCGGATGGAAATCGTCGGGCTCGCGGCGAAAAGCAATGCACAAAAGCTGGCTGCCGCTGCGAATGAAGTCCGGCCCGAATCAGTTTGCTTGGTTGATGAAACTCAGATCGATGTTCTTCGGAAAGCACTCGATTACCAGCCGCGGATTCTCTCAGGCGAAGCTGGTTTGCTCGAGATCGCCTGCCTAATAGATGCGCATATGGTGCTGGTGGCAATCGTCGGCACGGGCGGTTTGCGCCCCGCGTTGGCGGCGATCAAAGCGGGCAAGGATCTCGCCGTCGCGAGCAAGGAAATTTTGGTCATGGCAGGCGAGATCGTTATGCGCGAAGCGCGCGACAAGAGCGTGCACGTTTTGCCGGTGGACTCTGAGCATAACGCGATCTTTCAGTGTTTGGAGGCGGCCCGCCTTCGGGCCGGACGCGACGACGTTGTCGGGTCCCCGAGAGACGTTCGCCGGATCATCCTTACCGCTTCTGGTGGTCCGTTCCGCGAAACGCCGCGAACAAGGTTCAATTCGATCACACCGGAGCAGGCGTTAAAGCATCCGACTTGGAACATGGGACCGAAAATCACCATCGATTCAGCGACGTTGTTCAACAAGGGGCTTGAGATGATCGAGGCACACTGGCTTTTTGCCGTAGAGATGGACCGAGTTGAAGTAGTCATTCATCCGCAAAGCATCGTCCATTCAATGGTCGAGTTCACGGACGGTTCCACGCTCGCGCAATTAAGTTATTCGAACATGTGCTTTCCGATTCAATACGCCGTGACGTGGCCGGATCGCGTCCCGAACTCGTTGCCGCCACTCGATTTTTCGAAGCTGTCGAAGTTGGAATTTTCCACTCCGCGCTATGACGACTTTCCGGCATTGAATCTGGCGCGTCGCGCGGGAGAGACCGGCGGCACCTCGCCGGCGGTGATGAATGCCGCCAATGAAGTCGCAGTCTCGGCGTTTTTAGATCGCAAAGTACGCTTTACGGAGATCTGGGGGATCGTTGAACAAGTGATGAACCAACACACGCCCGTTGCGCACCCCGATCTCGATGCAATATTGGGAGCCGATCAGTGGGCGAGAGCGCAAGCGCAGGAATGCCTGCAATCGGCAAAAGCTTAAAAGATTTAGAACGGCAGACAGAATGGCGTGTCCAACGATTCACTGATCACCGGCTGACCACATGATTCTGCATATCGCTCGCGTCATTTTCATCCTTCTCGAGGTTCTCATCCTGTTTAACCTGCTCATCGTGGTGCACGAACTTGGGCACTTCCTCGCGGCGCGGTGGCGGGGTCTCTACATCGAGAAATTCGGCGTCTGGTTTGGCAAACCGCTCTGGAAGAAGACAATTAATGGCGTCCAATACTCGCTTGGATCACTGCCATTCGGAGGTTTTGTTGCGCTGCCGCAACTTGCGCCAATGGACATCATCGAGGGCAAGGCTGATTTGGACCGGGCGAAGCTGCCGAAGATTTCGCTGCCGAAGATTTCTGCGCTGGACAAAATCATTGTAGCCGTCGCCGGTCCGGTGTTCAGCTTGCTACTGGCTTTGTTTTTTGCCGGAATCGTCTGGGCTGTTGGTCACCCAGTGAGCGAAGGCGATTCAACGACTGTAATTGGCTACGTCATGCCGGGTTCGCCAGCGGAAAAGGGCGGCCTGCGACCGGGCGACAAAATCTTGTCGGTGGATGGCAAACCGGTAAGGCGTTTCATGGGAATGAACGACAGCATCAGCTGGGATGTCGTGCGGAGCGAGGGCGACAAGATTGCGGTGAAATTCCAGCGAGACGACAAGGTGCAAACGGTATCGATCGAACCGTACAAAGCGGAGACCCGCGGTTGGCGCAGAAAAAGTGTGCGGCAGCTGCTCATCTATCCGGCAGAAACGCCGATCATCGAAAAGGTAGAATCAAAAAGTCCCGCAGCGGGAGCCGGACTGCGTCCCGGTGACATAATCCGTGGATTTAATCAAACGCCCATTTACAATCCGATCGCGTTGCTGGAGTACATCAGCAAACATCCAAATGAAGAGCTTGTTCTGCACGTCGAGCGAAACGGCTGGAAGCTGGATATTCCAGTAAAACCAACGCTGCTGCCTACGGCGGGCGAAATGAAGCCGCGAATCGGAATCCAATGGGACACGAGCGGGATTGTGTCGATCCAGCATCCGAATCCAATTGAGCAAGTTTACAATAGCGTCACCAGTACCTTAAAGACCATCGGCGCCGTCGCATCGCCGAAGTCGGACGTAAAGTTGCAACATCTAAGCGGGCCAGTCGGAATCGGTCGCATCTACTATCTCCTTTTCCAAAGCGAACGCGGCTGGCAATTGGCACTGTGGTTCAGCGTGATTCTCAACGTGAATCTGGCGATTCTGAATTTGCTGCCCATTCCGGTGCTTGACGGAGGGCACATCGTGCTCGCGCTCATTGAATCGGTCCGGCGCAAGCCGGTGAACATGCGCGTGCTGGAAGTGATTCAGACCAGCTGTGCCGTGCTCATTGTCGGTTACATGCTCTACATCACGTTCTTCGACGTACAAGACTTGCCGTTTGTCCGCAAAAAGCTCGACCAGCTCGAAGCACAATCGCCTGGGAAAAACTCGCAAATGCCATAGGACGGCAGCGCGATTGCGAGGTTGCTCGAGCCTTCGTACATTTCGGTTCTCGTGAACTATTGCAGTAATCCCCTTCAGTACCATCGCCGCGCCACGCGCGAGGTGAAGGTTGGAAACGTCGGTATCGGCGGAGACAATCCGATCCGCGTCCAGTCGATGATCACCTGCGACACGATGGACACCGACGCGTCGATCCAGCAAACGATGGAGCTGGCAGAAGCCGGCTGTGAAATTGTCCGGATCACCGCGCCTACGGTGAAGGATGCGCGGAATCTCGAACACATCGTCAAAGGTTTGCGCGCGCGCGGCTGCGACGTTCCGATCGTCGCGGATATCCATTTCAAACCCGAGGCAGCGATGGAAGCAGCCAAATCGGTAGAGAAGGTGCGGATTAATCCTGGCAACTACGCCGATTCGAAAAAATTCGCCATCCGCGAATACACTGACGACCAATACGCGGCGGAGCTGAATCGGATCCGTGAGCGGTTTTCGCCGCTTGTTGAGCTGTGCAAGACGCGCGGAATTGCTATGCGCATTGGCACAAATCACGGGTCGCTTTCGGACCGCATTCTGAATCGCTACGGCGATACACCGCTCGGCATGGTGGAGAGCTCGGCATGGTGGAGAGCGCGCTCGAGTTCGCACGGATTGCGCGCGACCTCGACTATCACGCCTTCGTTTTCTCCATGAAGGCCAGCAACCCGAAGGTAATGATCGCTGCCTATCGGCTGCTTGTGGCGCGGTTAAATGAACTGGGCCCGGACTGGAATTACCCGCTGCATCTCGGAGTAACCGAGGCCGGCGAAGGCGAAGACGCGCGCATCAAGAGTGCGATCGGAATCGGGTCGCTGCTGGCGGATGGAATAGGCGATACGATCCGCGTTTCGCTCACGGAAGATAGTCCGCACGAAATTCCCGTGGCGAAAGCTTTAATTGAAAACATATGCAAAACGTCCGCCTCTCACCTCTCACCTCTCACCTCTCAACTCTCTTTTGATCCGTTCTCGTACCAGCGACGCGCAACAAAGAAAATCGAGCGCGACGGAGTGAAACTCGGCGGAGACGAATTGATTCGCGTCGTGGTGCGGCAGGCGAACTTCGACAAGATCGCGCACAAGATCGACCGAATGGGCGATTACAAGCCGGAGATTG
>QHQV01000309.1 GCA_003219945.1 Verrucomicrobiota bacterium
TGATACACCTGCACGTTGCAAGTGTGCGCATACTTCGCTGTTTCGTCGGCGACGATTCCGCCCGAGCAATAATTCTTTTGCCATAAAATTGAATTGATTGCGGTGACGACCAGGCGAAGGCGGCTGCCTTTCATGAGGCGACGCGCTACGAACAAACCCGGATTAAAATCGCAGGGCACCAATTCGCCGGGCTTCATGAGTTTCGCTTCACGTGATGATTCGCGGTAACGCAGCCTGCGAATATCGCTCCATAGCGCAATGCAGGTGCCGTCTGGCTGGATTTCATAGAGGTCGCATTCGAGATCGACATCCGGCGTGTCGATCGATAGCCACAGGTTCACAGCCGGACAACCGATCAAAGAAGTTTCGTTCGGTACCGGATCGGTGTGATAAACCAACCCATCTTTGCCGATGCTCAATGCGAACGTCTGGTCGATTGCCGCAGTTTTTTCTTTCGGATCGGTTCCCTCAACGTTTTCGCCGCGACGTGTATCCAAAGGATCGTAAACAAAACCGTCCGAGCCACTGTTAGGTTGCTTTTCGTTCAGCGTGCCCGAGCGGAAGACGCCGTTTGGTTCGCCGTTCTTGGAATCGAGGTAAAAGGTTTTTGGATTTGCAGTCAGCGTCTGAAAGTTGTCGGCGTATTTCCATTCCCCATTCGCGCCAGAGTTACCGGGGGCTAGCAAATAATACGCAATCTGATTTTTGAGGAATGCCGGTTTCGGTCCCGATTTCATAGTCCAGTCGTACCACTGCCGGTGCAGATCATTTAAATCGACGATTGCCCCGGGGCCAAATTTCACGCCGCCAACTTCATCCCTAGGCGTGCGCGTGCCGGCGTGGTCCCACGGACCGATGATGAGAAAATGTTTGGCGCGCGCTTGCGGAGAGGCGTTTGCGAGATGATCCCGGTAGTACGTGAGCGCACCCAATTCGTCGCCGTCGTATTGACCCGTGATTGTGAGAATCGGCAGCGCGATCTCTTGAAATTCCTCACGCGTGGGCAGCATCGCGTCGTAGTAAGCGTCGGCAGTCGGGTGGTTGAGTATGCGCTGGAAATTAGCCGATGGATTTCCCACAAACGAATCGAGCGATTTGAAAGGGAGGTGCTTTTTGTAAGCGTCCAGGAATTTTGTGCGCCAGAATTTTTGATCACCAAACAGATTATCCTGCGGCGTGTGACCGCTCGTGAGCGTGAACCATTGCATGTCGTAAGTCATCCCGATGTTATTGTAGGATGGATAATCCAGGCCCGGATGCGCGGCGGCAGCGGGCACGATCGTCACCAGATGAGGCGGAAATTCTTTCGCCGTTGCCCATTGATCAAAGCCCGCATATGACCCACCCCACATGGCCACTTTGCCGTCACAGAACGATTGCTTCGCCAGCCACTCCCCCACGTCGTGTCCGTCGCGCGGCTCATTTGCGAACGGCTCGAATTCGCCGCCAGAATTGCCGCGGCCGCGAACATCGACGAGCGCGAACACATAACCGTGTGATGCGAAGTAGGCAGCGCGCGCATGGTACATGTCTGAGATGTACGGCGTCAGTGTAAAGATTACGGGCGTCTTCGGCGGCGAACCATCTGGAGTCTTTGGCAAATACAACGTCGCGTTCAGTTCGACTTTGTCGCGCACTGGAATCTTGGCGCCCCACTGTAGGTCGTAGTTCGAAGGTGGTTGCGCGGGGGATGGCGCCGGAGTCGGCGATTGCGCGACAATATTTATTGCGAAACCCGCGCAGAAGGCAACAGCGAGGAGTGATGATTTCATGTTGGTGGTGATTGAAGCGAGCCGACGACAGGAGAATAAGATTGTTGTTGTAACCGACGATGCGTCCTCGCATCGCTTTGATGGTTTGCAGGTACGCCAGTTTGCGAGACCATAGGCAAATGGCGCGTCGACCTGCAAGCCACGTCCAACGTCAAAAGGAGGCGATTCGGAAGCCGCTACCCGCAGGGAACGGCGCGACGCCGCTCTCCTCTCAAGCGGAAGTACTCTGCGCGGGCGCGGTCTTTCTGGTTGCGCTGGTCGTATACAGTTGGACGCTTGCCCCCACAGTTACTTTGACCGACAGCGGCGAGTTGATTCTAGCGGCATACGGACTGGGTGTGGCGCATCCGCCGGGTTTTCCGCTGTGGGTCATGCTCGCGCATCTGGCGTCGCTTGTGCCAGTCGGAAGCGTTGCTGTGCGAATCAATTTCTCGTCCGCGGTTTTCGCTGCCCTCGCCTGCGCAACGCTCACTCTCGTTGTCGCCGAATTGCTTGTTACTGCTTCTTATTTTGCCGCGTCTCGCCGAAGGAACAAGACTGCGCGGCAGAGCCGCAATACTGACAGTTCAAACAGTCAAATATTTTTGATCTTCGCGCCCGCGGTCGGCGCGGGATTGTTGATGGCGTTTTCCCGCACGCTGTGGGCATACGCGACGATCACCGAAGTCTACACGCTCAATGCGCTGCTAGTCCTACTCGTTTTCTTTTTGGTCGTTCGGTGGCGGCGGCGGATCATTGAAACGAGAAAAGATTCCAGCGCAGCTGTCACGACACATGACACATGGATTTATGCCGCCGCCTTCGTATTCGGGCTCGCGATGGGTGTTCATCACGTGACCGTGGCGTTAACGCTTCCGGCCATTGCCGTAGTCGTTTACAGAACAGAGGGTCTAAGGTTCTTCGCGAGCCGACGCCTTTTATATGCTGCGCTGATTTCGATCACCGCGTTGATCCTTGTCTACAGTTATTTGCCGTGGGCGGCCTCCCGCTCGCCTGCGATGAACTGGGGAAATCCGCGGTCGCTCCAGGAAATTTGGTGGCACATCACTGGCCGGCAGTATCGCGTATTTTTCTATTTTTCGCCGGCGGCCATGGGAACGCAGTTTGCTGAATTTTGTCGAATGGCCTTCCGTGAGTTTGGCTTTGCATGGCTGCCTTTGACGCTGTTTTTAGCGGTGGCAGGGCTCGCGAGCGCCTACAAGCGTCACCGCACCGCTTTTTGGTTTTTGCTGTTGATCGTACTCGCTGATCTGGCTTACGCGCTGAGCTACGAGATTGCCGAGGACAAGGACGCGTACTATTTGCCGGCATTCATTTCGATCGCGATTGCGGCCGGGCTCGGTATCCAGTGGTTGATTCAACTTGCTGCTTCGAAACGATCCCCGATGTGGACACCGTCTATCGCCGCTGCGACTGCGATTGTCCTAACGTCGGCTACAGCATTCAGTGCGAATTGGCCATTCAACAATCGCAGGCATTACTTCATTGCCGATGATTATGTTGAGAACCTTTTCAGCACGATCGCGCCCAATGGACTGATGCTCACCCAAGATTGGCAGGTCGCGTCTCCCATGCTTTACGCGCAAGAAATCGAACAGCGCCGCGGCGATGTGAAAGTGGTAGACATTAATCTGCTGCGCCGCTCGTGGTATTTCGATTATCTGAAGCACGCGGATCCCGATATGATGGAGCGATCGCGCGAAAAGATCGATCCATACGTGGCAATCCTGAAGCAATGGGAACGCGATCCTGCGGCTTTTTCCCGGAGCCAGGACCTTACTCAAAGGATTAGCATGGCATTCCTCGAGATGATTCAGGCAATCGTCAGGAATGAAATCAGAGTCGAGCCGGTTTACATCACCAATGATGTGCTGATCGCTGATTCACTGAACAGCTACTTGACCCGATGGATCCCTCAAACCTATCAACTTGTACCGCAAGGGCTGGTTTTCAATCTCGCAACTGACCAAAGCTTTCATGACTCCCCTGACCCGCATCTCCACATGCGGGGGTTGGCTGATGGGACGGTGCGTTTTGCGAAGGATGACGTCGCAAATCTGAAGATTTTGCCGGCGTATACGAGAATGCTGACCAATCGTGGGAAGTATCTGGCTTCTCTCAATCAGCACGAGCGCGCCATCCACGCTTTTAAAGAGGCCTTGGCGCTCGATCCTGGAGTTACCACCGCGCGAGAAGGGCTTGAACAAAGTGCGGCCAAACTGCGCAAGCCTTAACACTAAATGGCAACTTGCCTGCCACGTTTGCACATTCCCTTCGTGCTAGCGTATTACATCGCTTCTAAACGAGCAGTATGAAAATCACGCCTCGCATTTTTCTACCTTTTTTGTGGTTCGGCATGGCGGCGCACGCAGCCGACCAACCAATCGTGCTTAAAGCCGCACGGATGTTCGACGGCAAATCGAACGCGCTCGTGCAAAATGCCGTCGTCATTATAGAGGGCGATAAAATTGTCGATGCGGGAAGCAACTTGCCGATTCCCAATGACGCACAGGTAATCGACCTCGGCGACGCGACAGTTTCGCCTGGTTTCATGGATGCGCACACGCATCTGACTGCCGATTTTTCGGGTAATTACAGCGAGCGGCGATTGCAAGAACTCGATGTGAACGTCTCCGAGCAGGCGATCATTGCCACGGCGCACGCACGTGCCACTGTCGATGCGGGCTTCACTACCGTGCGCGATCTGGGAAGCCGCTCCGTCAGCAGCCGGGAATTTGTCGATGTCGCGCTGCGCAATTCGATCAACAAAGGCGTGATCTTCGGCCCGCGAATGCTGGTCGCTACCAAAGGCATCGGCGCCACTGGCGGTCATTTTGATCCCACCAGCGGGTTTCGCGACTTTCTTTTTGGACGCGAACCGGACTACACAGATGGCATTGCGGATGGCCCTGATGAAATTCGAAAAGCGGTGCGGTTTGAGGTTAAGAATGGCGCGGATGTCATCAAGGCCGCAGTTTCTGGCGGCGTACTTTCACTCGCCGACGAAGTGGACACTCCGCAGTTGACGCCGGCTGAAATGGCGGCGCTGGTCGATGAATCGCATCGTTTACGCAAGAAAGTGGCTGTGCACTGCCACGGCGATGAAGCCGCGCGCGAGGCCATCGAGGCGGGCGTCGATTCGATTGAGCACGGTTCGTTTATGAAACCGGAAACGCTTATGATGATGAAAAAGAAAGGAACATTCCTCACGCCGACGCTGATGGCCTCGGAGTGGATCATGGGCAAACTCGACAATTATCCCCGGGGGTTGCAGGCGAAGGCGAAAGCGGCAACAGCGGCTCGTTCGGAAATGTTTCACAATGCGATTAAGATGGGCATCAAGATTTCATTTGGGACGGACGCAGCGGTTTTTCCACACGGACAGAATGCAAAAGAATTCAAGTTAATGGTCGATCTTGGTATGACTCCGATCGACGCATTGAAATCGGCCACGGCGAACGACGCCGAGCTTCTGGGCATTGGGCAAAAAGTCGGCACGCTGGAAAAAGGAAAACTGGCCGATATTATTGCGATGCCGGGCGATCCGACTTTGGATATCACTGGAACCGAGCGTGTCTCATTCGTAATGAGACAGGGCAAAATCATCCGAAACGGCCCCGCGACGGCCGCTGCGGCGACGTCAACAACCGTTCAGTGAATCATCGAAGCGGCGAATTGCGGTCCAACACAGCTCATCGGCCGCCGCTGCGGAAGCTCGATGCCGCACTCGCGGTGGTTGCCCGATATCGGTTCTCCGAGCTGGGAGAATTACGATCGGGATTTATGCTTGAAAGTAACGGTGAGTTCCATCTCGCAATGTCGTCTGTTCGCGAATTTTCGGATTAACAGCTTGTTTTGACAACACATCAAATAGCGCTACGTTCCGTGTCCCGCTTGCTCGACCGAGCCGGAATAATTAAGCAGGAGCCTCGCTATTAAAGTAGTGAACGGCGTTTGAACTGCACCGAATAATGCAAACAAATCGAAGCAAACGTTATCGCGCGGCAGCGCAGCAGCTAGATCGGACGAAGAACTACAGTCTTACTGATTCGGTTGCGACGCTAAAGAAATTCTCGCCCACCAAGTTTGATCAAACCGTGACGCTCTCATTTCGCCTTGGGGTAGATCCCAAGCAATCCGACCAAATGGTGCGCGGGACTTGCCCCCTTCCACACGGCAGCGGAAAACAGGTGCGAGTGCTCGTGTTCGCGGAAGGTGAAGCAGCGAAGGCGGCCACAGACGCTGGCGCGGAGTTCGTCGGCATGAAAGAATTGATCCAGAAATGCCAGGAAGGCTTTCAAGATTTTGATGTGGCGATCGCTACATCGGCGGCGATGGCCGAAGTGCGGAAACTGGGGAAAGTGCTCGGTCCGCGCGGGCTGATGCCCAACCCCCGAACGGGGACCGTCACTGACGACACCGCCAAAGCGGTGCAGGAAGTGAAAGCCGGCCGCATTGAATTCAAACTCGACAAGAATGGCAACGTTGCCGTGCCGGTCGGAAGGTTTTCCTTTGAACAAAATGCGCTGGTGGAGAACGCAAATGCAGTGATTGAAGCTGTGGTGCGAGCTCGCCCGCCGACGGCTAAGGGCCGCTATCTTGAAGGTGTGACAATCAGTGCGACTATGTCTCCCGGCGTCCGCATCGATCCCAGCCCATATCTGAGCGGAGTGTAGGATCGGAGTAATTAGCTCGACAGTATGCGACCAGAAAAAGCCAACATTGTTTCAGAGTTGTCCGAGGCATTGAAGCGCTCGCCTTTCGTGCTCGTGACCGACTATCGCGGAATGAAAGTAGCCGATTTTAGCGAGTTGCGGCATCGACTGTCGCCCGCCCGCGCCGAGGTGCACGTAGTGAAGAACAGTTTTCTCAAACTTGCGATGGCGGATTCTGGTTTTCCCGAAGTTGGTGACCAGGTCGCCGGACAAACCGCGGTTGTTACGGGCGAAGCAGATGTAGCCCCGGTAGCCAAAATTTTTAAAACGTTTGCGACTGAATTCAAGCTGGCTGCGCTTAGGGTTGGTTTTGTCGATCGCGCAGCGCTTTCCACTACGGAACTGGAAACCTTGGCGGAATTGCCGGCACGGGAAATTTTGCAGGCACAACTGCTGGGAGTGCTGTTGTCGCCGGCGACGCGTCTAGTGAGTCTTTTCAATCAACCAGCCGCGGCATTAGCGCGACTGTTGAGCGCGAAGGCTGAAAAGGAGGGCGCGCCCGCGGCATGAATTTTGTCCGGCAGGCCTTTGTCTGTCGCACAAATCCAACACAAACGAAATTGTCCGAGCCGGTGGCTACCGACTTTAATTCTTCGAAGGCTTTCGGAGGCGGCAACTGGAGGAAAAACTAAAATGGCAGATACAGATAAAATAGTAGAGCAACTCAGCAGCCTTTCGGTCCTGGAGATTGCTGGATTGGTCAAGCAGCTTGAAGAAAAATGGGGCGTCAGCGCCGCTGCGCCAGTAGCGGTCGCGGCAGGACCCGGTCTGGGAGCAGCTGCCGGAGCAGCAGCTCCAGCAGCCGAGGAAAAGACCACGTTTGACGTGATCCTCACAGAGATGGGCGCAAACAAGATTGCAGTGATCAAAGAGGTGCGGAGCGCGGTTCCGGGCCTCGGCCTTGCGGAGGCGAAAGCGCTCGTAGAAGGTGCGCCTAAAACGATCAAGGAAGGCGTGACCAAGCAGGAGGCGGACGAGATCAAGAAAAAAGTCGAGGCCGCAGGTGCGAAGGTCGAAATTAAATAAACAAAGCGAATTTACGCGCTGTCACAGTATAAAAATCTGTTGCGCGGCGCGAGATCCATAATAACTTTACAGCCCACTACAGTCCGCCAGACGTATTTTTACCCCGGCGCTAACAAGGCAAATCACTTTACCGGCTACGAGACGGAGGTCGTCAATTTGACAGGTCACCGTTTTGGTGGCATTTTTGCGCTCTTCGCCCATCCCAGAGCCGGTAAATCTGCCTGCGTCGGTCCGTGTTTGGCGGAGCCGGTATGAGGTTTAACTCCTGAGCTTAGGCACTATGTCGGAACGCATTTACTTCGGAAGTATCAAGGAAGCTATCGAACCGCCCAACCTCATTGAGGTTCAGGCAAATTCATACGTCGATTTTCTTCAAAAACACGTCGCGTATTCGAAGCGCAAAAATCAAGGACTCCAAGCGGTTTTCAAGGAAGTTTTTCCTATTGAAAGCTACGATGAGAAGGCGGTTCTTGATTTCAGCCACTACGATATCGGTGAACCAAAATT
>QHQV01000487.1 GCA_003219945.1 Verrucomicrobiota bacterium
AAGTAGTCCACGTCACCGGGCCGCGTGATGCCAACGGACGGATGAATCAAAAGGCTGGCTTCGACCTGGCTGGCGGCGCGAAATGTCAATTCTACGTGCGCTCGATGCATCGGATTGCGCGTCTGGAATCCGACGATCCGGCGCCAGCCCAGCCGGATGAACTCCGCGCGCAGGTCCGATGGTGTAAGCCGAAGCGTGCGGAAATCGTAATGGCTCGGCAGTTGCAAACCTTCTACGCGTCCACCCACGTACCAGCCATCTCCTCGGTTCAGCAGATAATCGACACCGGGATGTAGTGTACTGGTGGTTGCGAACACAGCTTGTGCTTCAGCTTTACGGTCCGGCTGCCATACATCCTCCACAAATAATACCGCAAGCATCACACCCTCGGAGTCCCTCAGCGCAACCTTGGTGCTCCCGGGTTTCAGCGATTTCGCAAATGCCTCTGGCACATCGAGCGTGATCGGGATCGGCCAAACCAAGCCGTCGCTCAATCTCATCGCATCGCGGACGAGCTCGTATTCGTCGCGCCTCATAAAACCGCGCAGCGGTGAGAAGCCGCCGCTCAGCAGAAGCTCGAGATCGCGAATCTGTCGGCTGGTCAGGTCCCAGGAGGGAAAATCTTTGGAGCAGGCCTTGAGTTCGGCGGCGTTTTCCGAAGCGAGCTTAAGGTCGACTAGTTCGCCGCCATGCGGCGCGATCAGATGGCCGTGAGAATGTGCATTGTCTATATTCATGAGGAAGAGCGGTTTCTATACTATTGAGAGCTTGATGATGCAATGAGGCAGGCCGAATGAGCCAAAACCGACATCCAACAGCTTGGGAATCTGTAATATCCAATCTCACAATCGCATCTCGCACACTGATTGAGCCTTGGATTTTTGCTGATTGGGGGTTCTCTGGAGCTTGGGCGTCCCGCCTCGGGAGGTTATTACCGGTTGCGTCCGCAAACCGGCATTTTAACGTCTCGTATGTCGGAAACACGGGCAACGGCATACGATTCCAAGATCGAAGGGAACGTGATTTTCACGCGTTTCGATGCGGCGCTCAATTGGGTCCGGAAGAATTCGCTTTGGCCGATGCCAATGGGATTGGCTTGTTGCGCCATCGAGTTGATGGCCACGGCTGCGTCGCGATTCGATATCTCGCGGTTCGGTGCGGAAGTGATGCGTTTCTCGCCGCGTCAATGTGACGTGATGATCGTTGCCGGCACCGTCACGTACAAGATGGCGCTGGCGGTGAAGCGAATTTATGAGCAAATGCCGGAACCAAAATGGGTGATCGCCATGGGCGCGTGCGCGTCCACCGGGGGTATGTATCGCTCCTACGCCGTGCTTCAGGGCATTGATCAGCTCTTGCCGGTGGACGTTTACATCTCTGGCTGTCCCCCGCGTCCGGAAGCGTTGCTCGCCGGCCTGATGAAATTACAGGAAAAAATTTCGCGGCAGCGTGCGTTCAAAGACCAGCAGCCGCAGTTGGCGGAAAAACTCGAAGAAGTCCTGGCATGAGCATCACCAGCACCTCATCGCGATCGAAGTCGAGGGACCCCGTGCATTACTCATCGGTTTCGCTACCGGATTGTTCGACTTCGCGTCGCTCAGAATGACTAGGCCGCTATGACTCCGCAACAAATCTGCGATTCGTTAGGCCAAGCATTCGGCGAGAAACTCCAGCACAGAACCGAATTTCGTGGCGAAACGACGTACGCAATTGCCGCAAGCGATCTCCGCGAAATCGCGAAATTCTGCCGAGACGATCTTTCGTTCGATTACTTGCTCGACATCACGAGCATCGATAATTTCGGCGAGGAGCCGCGATTCGAAGTCGTGTATCACTTGTACTCGATGCGGCATTCCCTGCATCTTCGATTGAAATTGAAGCTCTCGGAAGAAGTCGGTGCGCTCGATACCATTTCAGACATGTGGTCGACCGCCGACTGGCATGAGCGCGAGATTTACGACATGATGGGCATCAAGTTTAACGGGCATTCCGATCTCCGTCGTATTTTGATGTGGGACGGCTATCCATTCTTCCCATTGCGAAAGGATTTTCCGCTCTCAGGATTGCCGAGCGATATGCCCGATGTCGCCTTTACCAAAGTC
>QHQV01000486.1 GCA_003219945.1 Verrucomicrobiota bacterium
GCCGAATGTTGATGTCACGGTGTTCCTTCGAAAAACCGAGCTCTGAAGATAAGTGTTTACGCACTAGATCGCCGTCGAGCAGTGTCACCGGCCGTCCGCCCATTTCGAGGAACTTAATCATGAGTACGTTGGCGATCGTCGATTTACCTGCACCGGAAAGACCGGTAAAAAACACGGTCAACCCTTGTTTATGCCGCGGCGCGAAGGTACGCCGCAGTTCGCGTGAGATTTCGGGAAAAGTGAACCACGACGGAATCTCGCGACCGTCGTTTAACCGTCGCCGTAATTGTGTGCCCGAGAGATCAAGCACGCGCGAGCCGGGAGGCACTTCGTTTTCGGGGAAATATTTATCCCTGTCTTCCACATAAACCATCATTTGAAAGGGCACCATTTCGACGCCGATCTCCGCTTGATGTTTGCGGAATAGTTCCTGCGCTTCGTATGGTCCGTAGAACGGCTTTCCATCGGCATCGTTGCCTGGCCCCGCGTGATCGCGGCCGACGATGAAATGCGTGCAGCCGTGATTTTTTCGAATGATCGCGTGCCAGATCGCCTCCCGGGGCCCGCCCAT
>QHQV01000310.1 GCA_003219945.1 Verrucomicrobiota bacterium
AAGCGTGTGCGCACGGAAATGGAGCAGATCAAGCGCGAACTGCCCACGGGTTTGACGGCTGAGATTGCTTACGACTCGACCGCTTACATCAGCGATGCGATCCACGAGGTCGTAAAGACGCTGATCGACACGTTGCTCATCGTGATGCTGGTCATCTTTTTGTTTCTCGGTTCGTTGCGATCCGTCATTGTGCCCGTGGTGGCGATCCCCATTTCGCTCATCGGTGCAGCGTTTCTCATGCAGGTCTTCGGCTTTTCGCTGAACCTGCTAACGCTGCTCGCGATCGTGTTGTCGGTCGGATTGGTGGTGGATGACGCGATTGTCGTTGTCGAGAATGTCGAACGCCACATGCGCGAAGGCATGTCGCGCATGAACGCGGCGATCAAGGGTGCGCGTGAACTTGTGGGCCCGATCATCGCGATGACTCTCACGCTCGCCACGGTTTACACGCCCATTGCGTTTCAGGGCGGCCTTACCGGCGCACTCTTTCGCGAGTTCGCTTTGACCCTCGCTGGCGCCGTCTTCATTTCGGGAGTGGTTGCGCTCACACTTTCGCCGATGATGTCCGCGCACTTGCTGCGGTCCGAGCACGTCGATCACGGATTTAGCGGATGGGTCAATCGGACCTTTGATCGTTTTCGTGATTGGTATGGCAGTCATCTCGATCGAACTCTCAACGCGCGTCCGGCCGTGTATCTGGTGTGGGCGGGAGTGTCGGCGCTTGCTTTGTTTATGTTCGTCATGATTCCGAAGGTTGCCTCCAAGGAATTAGCGCCGATGGAAGATCAAGGCGTGATCTTTGGAATCGTGACTGCGCCGGCGAACGCGACCATCGACGACACAATCCGGTATGCCGACGCGGCAGGAAAAATCTTCCAGGATGTTCCGGATACACGTTTTACATTTCAGATCACGTTCCCCGATAACGGCTTTGGCGGGATGGTACTAAAACCGTGGGGTGTCCGTAAAACACCGACGGCAGCCTATCTCCCACCGGTTCAGCAAAAGCTTGGAGCGATTCCTGGTATCCAGATGTTTCCGATAATGCCCTCGCCGCTGCCGGGCAGCGATAATTTCCCGGTGAGTTTCGTCATCGCTTCCACGGCGGATCAAGAGCGAATCCTCGAATTCGCGCAGCAAATATTCGGCAAAGCGATGCAGGCGCACGTGTTTCGGTTTGGCGACATCGATACCAAAATCGACCAGCCTCAGGCCGAGATCGATTTCGATCACGACAAGGTGGCTGCACTCGGGCTGGATATGCAGCAAGTTGGCGCTGATCTCACGGCAGCGATTGGCGGGAATTATGTCAACCGATTCAACATTGCAGGTCGCAGTTATAAGGTGATTCCGCAAATCAAACGCGTCGATCGCCTGAATCCGCAGCAGTTGGAAAACATTTACGTCACGGGGCCTAACAATAAATTGATCCCGCTGAGCACGGTGGCCACGATCAAACACAAGACCGTAGCACGTTCGCTGAATCGGATGCAGCAACTCAACGCCGTCACCATCAGCGGCGTTCCGGCCCGCTCGATCGATTCCGCTCTAAAATTTCTCGAAGATGAAGCCCGCAAGATTCTGCCCAAGGGGTACGTGATCGATTACACCGGCGAATCGCGGCAACTGCGGACCGAAGGCGACAAGTTTGTTCCTGTATTCGTGTTGTCGATCGTTTTGATCTTTTTGGTCCTGGCAGCGCAATTCAACAGTTTTCGCGATCCGTTTATCGTATTGTTGGGGTCCGTGCCGCTGGCGCTTTTCGGCGCGGTGATCTTTATGTTTTTGAAGATGCCGTTTGGCACTTTCTTCACGAATGGGTGGACGACGTCGCTAAACATTTATTCGCAGGTGGGCCTCGTGACCCTTGTCGGACTCGTCTCGCGAAATGGCATTCTCATTGTGCAATTCGCAAACGAAATGCAACGCAAAGGCATGGATAAACTGACTGCGGTGGCGCAAGCCGCCCGGATTCGGTTGCGACCTATCATGATGACGAGCGCTGCCACTGTTGCTGGCCACTTCCCGCTGACGCTGGTCACCGGTGCCGGCGCGGCTGCGAGAAACTCAATCGGTCTCGTTCTCGTCGGCGGGATGACCATCGGGACAATCTTTACGCTATTCATCGTCCCGTCGCTCTACATGCTCCTCGCAAGAGAGCATCACGAAAAATCTTTGATGGATGTCGGCTGGGAAGATACGCCGGAGGATGTCGATCTCACGCCTGAAATGGCGCCCGCTCTCGCGCCAGACGGGAACGGCAACGGTTGGAAAAAATAGGTGCTCAGTCGCACGCGACTCGTCGCGTTGACGGGTTGATTCGTCAGTAGCGCACGCGGACGAGGTACAATCCTTCAGGGGGCGCGGTGAAACGCGCAGAGCCGATTTTGCCGGAGTGGAGTCGCGAAGTGATTTCTCCGACGCGCATTTTGCCGAGCCCGCATTTTACCAGTGCACCCACCATCAGCCGGACCATCTTGTAGAGGAAACCCTCCCCATCAAACTCCATTATGACGCACGGACCTTTTTGGCGGACACGTACAGAATTAATTGTGCGGACCGTACTTTGTTCGGGTTCGCCTCGGGACGAACCCGTCCGACTGGCGGACTTCCCGCGATTGGCGGCGAAAGCCTCGAAGTCATGAGTGCCGACGAAATGTTTTGCTGCTGATTTCAAAATTTTCAGATCGAGTGGCTGTGCGACATGCCAGGCACGGCGATACTCGAACGGAGGCAAAACGGGCGCGGCCCAGATTCTGTAGCGATAAATTTTTCCTTTTGCCGAAAAACACGCGTGAAAATCCTTCGACACATATCGGCAGCGAAGCACCCGAACGGTGACAGGCAGTAGCGCATTGAGCGTTTTGATCCAACGCTCAGCGGGCAAAAGTTTCAAGACATCAACGTGCGCGCATTGTGCGAGGGCGTGAACGCCGGCGTCCGTTCGTCCGGCGCCGTGAACGCGGACAACTCCGCCAGTGACGCGCTCAAACACGCGTTCGAGGTGATCCTGCACCGTGTTGTGATGAGATTGGCTCTGCCAGCCCGCGAAAGGCGCGCCGTCGTAAGCGACGGTTAATTTCAATCTTCGCCACATAGCGATCCTCGTCCGCTGCGTTGCAGCTTCGCTTCGGTCAGAATGACGGCGTCATCAATCACCAGTCACCATCCGCCTGCCGACTTCTCGTGCGCGCGGCGATCCAGATAGCTTTGCAAAATCATTTGCGCCGCCACCTGATCCACGTAACCGCGGGTGTGCCGAGTTTTCTTACCCGCGTCACGCAATGCGCGGTGGGCTGCGACTGTCGTGAGCCGCTCGTCCCAGGTGACGACAGGGCAGGGGAGAATCGCGCGTAGCTTCTCCACAAAATCGAGAACCTCAGTTGCAGCGGTCCCGATCTGCCCATTCATGTGACGCGGGATGCCCGCCACGACATGATCGACATTTTTATCGCGGACGACTTTTGCAACCCGCAATTCTGGTCGTTCCTTGGCTGGAATAGTCTCTAGCGGATGTGCCAGCAACTGCAGCTCGTCGGAGATGGCAAGCCCGATACGCGCCCGGCCAAAATCGAGAGCTAGGATCCGATTCATTTTTTTGGTACGGCGCGACCGCCGGGCGCGCGGCGTTCAATTGTCATTGCAGTTCCGGCGGAAGTTTGCCGATAAAGTCTTTAATCCGTTCCGCTTCGTGCCGATGACAAACCAAAAGGGCATCTGACGTACGGACTACGATCAGATCATGCACGCCGAGTAACGCGATCGTTGTTCCATTTTCCTCGAAAACGATGTTGTTGCTGGAATCGATCGCCGTGATTGCGCGGTTCGCGGCATTCCCGCGTTTGTCCTTTTCAAAATAATTCGCGACCGCGTGCCAGCTTCCGATGTCGTCCCAATCAAATCCGGCCTCCACAACAAGAACGCGGTCGGCTTTTTCCATGATCGCGTAATCGAACGAGATGCGCGGCAGTTTGCTAAAGCGCTCACGCAAGGCTGACTCAAAATTTCCCGGCGCGCGCAGTTGTGAAAGAAAATCAGAGAGCTCCGGCGCGTGGCGGTTAAATTCGCGAAGCATCGTGGGCACGGACCAGACGAACATACCCGCGTTCCACCGGAAGTTTCCCCTGCGTAGAAACGACTCCGCCAGATCGGGATTTGGTTTTTCACGAAAGCGCACGACACGATGAATTGCTTCGTTGTCCGGGCGCTTGCGCAAACGCACCGGCTTGCCGTGCTCGATGTACCCGAATCCGGGACACGCCCATGTCGGTTTGATGCCGATAATGACAAGCTCGCTTGTCTCGTCGGCCGCATCCGCAGCAAGGGTCAGTGTTTCCTGAAAGGCCGCCCGATTTGTAATGACGTGATCGGCTGGCACGACAGCCATGATAGCCGCGTGATTGCGCACTGCCACCCAGCCGGTGCCGAGCGCGATCGCCGCGGCCGTGTCGCGTTTGGCCGGCTCGGCCACAATGTTCTCCTTTGGAAAATTCCTGAGTAATTTTCGAACTGCGCTTTCCTGTTCTGCGTTCGTGAGAATCAGAATGCGTTCGGGCGGGATGAGCCCTTCGAGGCGCGCCAGAGTTTCTTCCAGCAAAGGTTTGTTTGAGACGAGGCTTAGCAGCTGTTTGGGGCGCGCCCGCCTACTCAACGGCCAAAACCGTTCGCCGCTGCCGCCGGCGAGGATAAGGGCGTACATCGAATCAGGCATGTCGGTGCAGGAGATCGCGTCGCGAAAAATTGCCGTTTCTTTTTCCTAAACGCCACGTATATGGTAGGCGATGTTTTCCCTCATATCCATTTCAAAAAGCTCTGAAGACCTTCCAGTTGCGCCGTTGCTCGTCCTTACCCGGACGGCAATCGGATTGGGTTTGGGAATCTTGATTGCAGACAAAATCAAGCCTCCAGTGCGTCAGGCAACGGCGATCACATTATTGACCATCGGCGCGTTGGCTGCGGCCCCGTGGCTGGTCAAAATCACCGTCGGCCAGATCATTCGTCCTGAGTCCGAATGGGGCAGCCGTGCCCGTTTGCGTTCGATTCGCGGCGATTCCGGCTATACGTCAGACGACGACGTCTATTAGTTGATGTTGTAGGGGTGTTCGCTCTCGCGAGCGCGTGGCAATCGTTCCCCGGTGCTTGGCACAAGCACCGCTATAACGCATCGCAATTTACGGATTCTTCGCAACCGCTTGCGCAGCGGCGTTGCAGTCGTCTTCTCAGCGAGGCCAAATGACCTGTTGGCGGTGTTGAAGCTGCCGGTAGCGTTGTTCTCAAGCGCGAATGCTCCGGTGGCTGTGTTTTGGCCACCAGTAGTGTTGCTGATGAGTGCGTGAGAACCATTCGCCATGTTGAAGTTGCCAGTGGTATTTCCGCCGAGTGCGCCATAACCAATGGCCGTGTTCCCACAGCGGTGTTGCTAATGCCGGTGATGTTGCTAAAGAGTGCGCTACCACCGACGGCCGTGTTGCCCGCACCTTCGGTGTGGTTGAAAAGCGCGGTCACTCCAGTGGCCGTATTGGAGCTGCCGGTCGTGTTGTTAACCTGGAGCAAATGGATTCGGATTGTATTTTCATGGTAATCGAGAATCGCAGCAGCGGTTCCCCATTTTATCTAGACCAAAACTCTGGGTGTGGACGCCGCGTGGCGTGAAGATCTCGGCAACGTGGCCGACTGCTGCGATTGCTGTGTAGGCGAAGTGCGACGGACAAAAAGTTCGCGATCGCGAGGGCCGCGATCGCCAGCTCGCCGCGACGACCGCTCCCCCGAGGTACACCTACACAAATGCTTCGGCGACGGAATCGGCTAACGCCTTGCCTTTCCGAGTCAGCAGGAAACTGTCGGTCGATTTTCGAAGCAACTTAAGCGTGATGAACTCATCAATTTGTGCGGAATCTTTCAGCTCCGAAGCCGAAATTCCGTCCCGCGTACGCAGCGCGAGCGCGATTCGCTCGGTGCGTTTCATTTCGTCCGTCAGATTTTCAATTGTTGCGCAGGGTGATTGGTCCGAAAGAACGCGATCGCTGTACGCACGATAATCACACAGATTCTGCCAACGCCGCATTCCGATAGTTGAAACCGCACTCGGGCCGAAACCGAGATAATCTTCGCCCAGCCAGTAGGCGCGGTTGTGAACTGATTCGAAACCGGGCCGCGCGTAGTTCGAAATTTCATATTGTTCGTAGCCCGCATTTTCCAGGATGGCCATGGTCATTTCAAAGAACTCGGCCTCCACATGTTCATCATGCCGAAGTTCGCCCTTCGCGTGGCGAAGAAAGAATTCCGTGTCCTCCTCGTACGTCAGGCAGTAAGTCGAAATGTGTTCGGGTTGGAGCGCGACGGTCTTCTCCAAGCTCGCGCGCCACTGGCTTGCCGTTTGCCCCGGCAAACCGAACATCAGATCGATATTGATATTGGTAAACCCAGCGGTACGCAGAATCCGAAACGATTCTTCCGCCTGCTGCGCATTGTGCTCGCGTCCGAGCAGTTCCAGCAATTGGCCGTCCCACGATTGCACGCCGAGACTGATCCGGTTCACACCGAATTTTTTGAGCACGGCTGCTTTTCTCGCGGAAACGCTTCCCGGATTGGCTTCCACTGTCCACTCAACCAGTTCCGATAGATCGAGCTTTTCGTGAAATCCGCATCGCAACAATTCCAGTTGCGCAATGTTAAGGACGGTCGGTGTGCCGCCACCAAAATAGATCGTCGATGGACGAAGGCGGCGCGCCCGGCGGTCGCGCCCTACCAGCTCCCGCACGAGCGCCTCACAAAATCGCGAGGTCTGCGAGCGATCGAGCAAATCTTTGTAAAAGGCGCAATACGGACAGATGCGCGCACAGAAGGGGATGTGCACGTAGATATGCTGAATGGGGCTAAGCTTTTCGTACTGGAATTGTAGGGCGTCTGTGTCAGACGCCGCTTCTTGGACCGGCGTTTCACAGAAACGCCCTACAAAATCTGTAGGCGTTGCCGAAGTGTTGTGATTCGCGCCGTTACCCATAAAATCCGTCTGCCGTCGACTCTGTCATGCTGATTCGAAACGTAGCTCTCGTTTTGTGTTGCGCCATCTCTTCCGGGCTGGCGCAAGGCCAGCAACCCGCGCCAACGCCCTCGATTGTGTACGCGGTGCACAATCCTGATTCAATCAAGCAGTACAAGACAAACCCGCACATCGTGCACGAAATGGTGAGCCGACTTGTGCTCGCTGTGACGGGGCAGTCTGACGTGACCAAGGCGTGTGCTTCGCTAGTCTCTCCCAGTGACCGCGTCGGTATCAAGATCTCGGCAGCGGGTGGCGAGCTTTTCACAACGCACCATGACATCGTAAACGCGATCGTGGACGGCCTCGCGGCGACAGGCCATCCACGCAGTAGTATCGTCGTTTGGGACCGCTCCCTCGGCGGAATCAAAGAAGCCGGATATCGGTCAGCGGTTGATGGATACCAGGTAAGGGCGATCGCGCCTCACGACGGGTAGGATGCGAAAACAATGCAATCTGCGCCTGTGGTAGGAAAACTCGTGTGGGGCGACTTCGACTATGTCCCCGACGGAGGGAAAATGCCGATTGTTGCCGATGCCGAAGCTACGAGCAATGTGAGTCATTTTTCGAAGATCGTCTCCAGCGAGGTGGACAAAATCATCAACGTCCCTGTGATGAGCGTGAGTGAAACCAACGGCATCGCGGGTTGCATTTACAATATGACAATCCCGAACATCGACAACTGGCGCCGGTTCGCGCAGGGCTCCCGGTTCGGCGCGGAAAGTCTCGCGGAAATTTATGCCCACCCGCTCATCTCAAAAAAGGTCGTGTTCAATTTAATGGACGGGCTCATCGCGCAATACGCCGGCGGGCCGCAAGCGCAGCCGAATTACGCAGTGCATCATGCCACGCTGTATGCGAGCAAGGACCCGGTGGCTCTGGACGCCATCGCGCTGAAGCGATTGGAAGAATGGCGAAAGCGCGGGAGCCTCCGTCCTGTTGGGCCAGTGGCAGCCTACATCGATGTTGCCAGCCAGCTCGGACTGGGTAACTCGGCCACTAATCGGATTGAGATCAGGAATATTGGGCGATGAGCTATTCGCGATTTAGGCGCATCAGCTATGCGAGTATGCGCCGAACACTAGCTGATCCGCCTCTCCCCTTGACGAGGGTAGAGGACTGAGGTGGGGGGATAAAGAATTGTGACTTGCTGGCGAATCCAAAATCCGCACCAACAAGAGTGAGCATGAACGCGCGCTCGTATTTGCAGACGACCCTCCTGCGCTCTGTTTCGCGCTCGTTTTACCTGTCGATCCGATGTTTACCGGTGCAATTACGCGAGCCGATCGCGCTGGCATATCTGCTCGCGCGAACAACCGACACCGTTGCTGACACAGCACAAATCTCGGGGAGCGTGCGAATGGAAACCGTGAAGCTGCTTTCCAATGGCATTCAAGGCACAGCGTCCCGTGACGTCGTCGCGGAGGTGATCGCGTCGTTTGTTTCGCTTCAGGAGAACGCGAGCGAACGACGGCTCCTCGAATCACTACCTGATTGCCTGGGTTGCCTGGAAGCAATGGAGCACGCAGACCGCAACGACATTCGATTTGTGCTCGAAAAAATTACGCGTGGGCAGATGTTGGACCTGCGACGCTTCGATGATCCTAACAAAATCCGAGCGCTTGGCACCGCTGCCGACCTCGATGAATACACCTATCTAGTTGCCGGTTGTGTCGGTGAGTTTTGGACACAACTCTGTTTTCGGCATGTTCGCCAGTTCGCGAACCGGAGCGAAGACGAGATGCTGGCTCTCGGAAAATCTTACGGTATGGCGCTTCAATTGATCAACGTGCTGCGCGACGCCGGTTCCGATCTCCGCGCTGGCAGATGTTATTTTCCCGAACACGAATTAAGCGCAGTGCATCTGAGTCCGTCAGAGATTTTCTCCGAACCGGAGCGCTTCCAGCCGATCTATCGAACATGGCTAGAGAAGGCAAAGGCAGGCCTTGCATCTGGAATGGAATATTCGCGCGCGATCAAAAATCGCCGAGTCCGTGGTGCGACGGTGCTGCCGGCGTTAATCGGCGCGCGCACACTTTCCCTTTTGGAGGCGTCCGGTCCTGCGGCCTTGCAGCGCACAGTGAAAGTCCCTCGCGCTGAGGTACGCACAATGATTTTATCGCTAGCATTGACCATTGTATCGCGCCGGAAAATGGATGCGGTATTCGACCGGGCCAAACTGTAGCCGTTGCCCTCTGGGCAACGTATTCATCGCCGCGCTCACACGGCGAAGCCATTACAGAAAGTAATTTCGCTGTCGTTCGCTGATTGGTCGATCCAGCCGCTCCAACACTTGAAGCATGTCTTCCCAAACTTTCCTTTTTTCGGAAGGCGCCTGGTTTCGGAGCAAGTATGCGGGATGATATGTGATCATGAGCGGAATGCTGTTGTAAATATGCCAGCGACCACGCAATTCGCGCATTGTCGCTCGCGTCCCGAGCAACCCCTCGACCGCGACCGCGCCGAGCGCGACCAACACAGTTGGCTGAATGATTTCGATCTGTTCCACAAGATAAGGTCGACACGTTTGCATCTCTGCCGGCGTCGGCGGGCGATTCCCAAAGCTGCCTGCCGGCACATCCGGGCGGCACTTCAGGATATTGGCAATGTAAACGTCTTCGCGCGCGAAGTTCATCGCCTTCAAAATTCTCGTCAGTAATTGTCCGGCGCGTCCGACGAACGGTTCGCCTTGCTGATCCTCATCTGCGCCGGGCGCTTCACCGATGAACATTAAATCGGCGTTTGGATTTCCGACGCCGAACACTGTTTGCGTCCGCGAGCAGGCGAGATGCGCACATCTCGTGCAAGCGCCGACGCGTTCGCGAACCGCGGCCAGTAAATCCGCTTTATTTCCCGCCGCCTGTAGATGTCGCGCTGTGGGCGACAGGCAGTCACTCAGAGCCGCGGTCGTAACAACGGAAACGGTTACGAGATCAGCAGCTTGCAATCGCGCCAGCGCAGTTCTCGATGCGCGTGGCTCGTGATCGCTCTTTTCTCGAATCCTCTCCAGCGCTGCGATGACTAAATCGAGAGCTGACTGCGTCATGTACGGCGATCATCCAAAATTCCGGGCGCGACTGCAAACAATTTCGGTAAAGCACACGCGTGCTTGCAATTTTAGCGTCTCGAATCGGGGGCGAATCCGAAATTCAGCGGTCAAAAACCGCGCCCCGGCGAATCCGGCGGCGAACAAGATTGCTTAAAACACGCGGCGGTTTTGCCAACCGGCCGCTTGATTCAGCAACTCCGGTTCGACGTCCAGCGCCGTTTTGATGTCCATCTGCGCGCTCGCATCGGCAGTCGCAGCGTTCGGCTCCTTGGACGCTGTTGGCCATTGAGAGAAATAGCCCGCAGCAATTTCCACCGGCGGTTGCGCGTCGGTGGACGCGTTTAATTCGCCTCGTCCGCACGTTACTCTGCTCGTTGTGCCGTTAGTCCAAACAGCGAACAGGCAATCGGAATCGGGGTTGAGCGTTACCTGGCCTGTTGTGACACTAAACTCTGATGCGCTTGTATCACTGTGGCTGAATAAACTAACAATCCTTCCACGGTTCAATCGTACGGATGCACGCCGATCAAGCACGCCGCCAGCGGTCTCGTTGCCGTCTTTCGTTAGTCTGAGGTCTTGTATTTTGATCTCGGAATTTCCGGATAATTGGACGAATGCGCCCGGTATTAGCGCTAGATTGATTGAGGCGCCGTTTGATGTGCGCACTGTGTCGCCCGCGTGAATTTTGCTTTTGGACGTGACCGGTTGGAAATCATTTCGTTCGGCGTTGCCGAAAACGACGTTGCCAGTTGCGAAAAACACTGTCGCCGCTGTCGCACGAGTGATTCCTTTCGAGCATCCGTTTTCCAATAGGCAAAAACAGAGCGTGAGCACGCTGCAAAATAAAACACGACGCATTCCAAATGTTCGCGATTAGCGGGGCAAAGACCTAAGCCGCGAACCGTCTTAAACGGTCAGTAACGCTGCTATGGGGCACCATCACCGTGATTTTGCCAGTACGCGCCGGGCGTCAGCCAGAATCCTGCTGGCTGAAGATAAACTAGATTTGAATCCCACATGGCAACGTACAGATGTTCGGCGCCGGGCTGGATGTTCACTGTTGTCGAAGTTGGCTCGGTATAACCTGAAGCCGGCACCTTCAGGACAGTCAACACATGAGGCCCTGCTGACAGCCAAGTGCTGTAGCTGTGACCCTGTGCGATGCTTGTCACAGGCTTGCCATCGATCTGAAGATGGAAACCGAGATTCCAGCCGAAGTTCGGCGCTCTGTCGATGGTGAGGCGACCAGGCGGGAAGTGGTGATTAGACCGGAGGTAACCAGCACCTCCATGCGCAACCGTGCTAATGAACATTGCGCACCCGAAAACCGACATCAGAAGAACATTCCTCGCGAAGCTGAGTTTTGAATTCATGGCAGATATTGTAACCATTGAACTCGGTTTTCGCCAGCAGGTTGTGGCCGAAGCTCTCAAATATCTTTTAAAAGTTTCAGTTCGCTCGAAAAGTCGCGACGGTAGCCTGGCTGTCAGCCTCTTTTACCATCCGAATTCTCCCGATACCGTCAAACAGGGCAACGAGAAAATGACAACATTTTTGATTGGCAGACAGTGAATGTTGGCGGCGTTTCTTGCGCTGGAACAAGCTGTGGCTCCAAACAGCGACGAAATTAGCCGGGAAACCGAATGTCGCCTGCGGCTTGTCCGACGCTAACGCGGATACGTCGTTCCGTTGAGGGGATGTTGTCCCCGTAGATGCCGAGTGTGAACGTATGTATTGCCGGCGCTTGGAGGTTACAGCTAATGGAGGGACCTCGCGTGACGAAGTGGGTGAAAGGGCGCATCGGAGCGTTTTGAATATCCCTTCGACTGCCGATATCAAAAATCCAGCGCTCGCCTCGATTAAGCCTCATCGAGTCGCGAATGCCACCTTGCCATTGGAGAAAACCATTTTGAACCCTATTTGCGTTTGGCGGGAGATTCGGGCCTTTAATCCTAAGTAATTTCAGACGGCATCGTTGCAACCCGCGATCACCGATGTTTGTAATACTGCCACGAA
>QHQV01000488.1 GCA_003219945.1 Verrucomicrobiota bacterium
CTTGAAAGCTCTGCCGTAGGAATTCGCGCCGAATTGGAGACGCGCTCTCTCGATGCGAACGCAAGTTTTGCGTACGAGTTACTGACGTCGATCAACAAATAGTCGGAACCACGCGCCACAGCTAAGATGCAGACACCCAACATTCCGCGCCGTCAAGCATCGCCAGGCATTCGGTAGCACGGGCGGCTTGCGACAATCGCGCCCTGCAGCTAGCCTCGCCCTATGAGAAGATTGCTCCATCGGCCGCGTCGCCTGCGGCGTTCCCCCGCCCTGCGGAACCTCGTCCGTGAAACGCATTTGACCATTCACGATTTTATTTTGCCTCTGTTCGTCAGCGAAAAACTGGACGAACGCCGGCCAATCGCGAGTATGCCGAGAGTTTTTCAGTTGCCGGTCAAAGAGATTGTCGATGAAGCGTGCCGCGCTCAGGATCTCGGGCTACAAGCGATCCTGCTTTTCGGAGTTCCAAGGCAGAAAGATGAACAAGCAAGCGGCGCTTACGCGGAAGACGGAGTGATTCAGGAAGCGCTCCGAGCGATCAAATCGAAATGTCCGGAATTGATTGCGATCACCGACGTGTGCCTCTGCGAATACATGAGCCACGGCCATTGTGGTGTCACCCGAATTGACGGCGATCATTTTCACGTTCTGAACGACGAAAGCGTCGAACTTTTGCTCAAAACGGCGCTTTCTCACGCCGCCGCAGGCGCGGACGTTGTGGCGCCAAGCGACATGATGGACGGTCGAATCGGCGCAATCCGCGAGGCGCTCGATGCGAGCGGATTCGATCAGACAGTTATCATGAGTTACGCCGCAAAATTTGCGTCGGCATTTTACGGGCCCTTTCGCGAGGCAGCCGAAAGCCCGCCGCAGTTCGGCGACCGCCGTTCGTACCAGATGGATTTTGCAAACGGTAACGAAGCGCTGCGCGAAGCCGCGCTGGATGTTGAGGAAGGGGCGGACATTGTGATGGTGAAACCTGCCCTACCCTATCTCGATATCCTGTGGCGCGTGCGTGAACGCTTCCGAAAACCAACCGCCGTCTATCACGTCAGCGGCGAGTACGCCATGGTCAAAGCTGCGGCCGAGAAAGGAATCTTCGATGAGCGCGCTGCCGTTCTCGAGATCATGACGGCGCTTAAGCGCGCCGGCGCAGACATCATGGTCACCTACTGGGCGCGTGAACTCGCGACATGGCTGCGGGAATAACAGGCCGCCACGGCGAAACAACACAACACGCCCGGCTCAAGCAGCTCGCGTTCGTTTGGGCGCAGACGCACCGTTTTTCCGCATGCGCGATGGAAGTGAATTTGCCCCGGTGTCGATATCGCGCCGACGTGGCCGCCTATCGTTCGGTTCCGAAGCAAATTGGATCAACAGTGGTGTTCGAGTGCAAACAGGCGCTATGCGATTTGCGGCGAGATAACTGTCACAGCGAGACCGCGCGGTTGCGCCTAGAAGCGATCTATAATCGTCGGGAAGTTCTCGAAGCCCGGCTCCGCACGCATTATCCAAATCTTCACAATGGTGATTCGCTTTTCCCGGAGTTTGATTCCGAGAACTTCAGCACGATCGGCCACCGCGGTTACGCGCGTCTCACGCGCGAATTGGGCGCCCTGCAAACTCGGCTCTACGATTGCACTAAATTTGAGAAGCTAGTTCGCTACCGCTGCGCGAATCTGTTTTTCATCGTGCTGCCCGAACAATTATTCTGCGAATCGGAAGTGCCCGTCGGCTGGGGCGCCTTGGTCGAATCAAACGACAC
>QHQV01000489.1 GCA_003219945.1 Verrucomicrobiota bacterium
TCCGTTGACGAGAATTTTGCGCTTCAAGCTGACGCTGAGGACTCGGTCCGCGATTTTCGCGAAAAATTTTCGCTCCCACTCGGCAGAGACGGCAACCCGGTTATCTATTTTGCCGGAAACTCGTTAGGCCTAATGCCAAAATCGGCGAGGCGGATCGTCGACGATGAGCTGGACAACTGGGCCAACCTTGGCGTCGATGCGCATCATGCTACGGGGACACCATGGTATTCGTATCACGAAGCAATGCGCGAACCGATGGCGCGGCTCATCGGCGCGAAACCATTCGAGGTGATCTGCATGAACAGCCTCACGGTGAATCTTCACCTGATGATGGCGACATTTTATCGGCCAAGTAAGTCGCGCTTCAAAGTCCTGATGGAAGAGCCGGCGTTTCCTTCCGATACCTACGCGATTAAGACGCAGCTCATTCACCACGGGCTCGATCCGAAAGACGCGCTCGTTCTGGCGCGCCCGCGCAAAGGCGAGTTCACCGTTCGTTATCGACGAGCACGCCGATGATCTTGCGGTGGTGATCATGGGCGCGGTGAATTTTTTCACCGGTCAATTAGTCAACCTCGAAAAGATCGCGGCTGCAGGACAGAAGCACGGAATCGTCGTTGGATTCGATCTCGCGCACGCCGCCGGCAACGTGCCGCTCTCGCTACACGAATGGAATGTCGATTTCGCCGTATGGTGTTCATACAAATATTTGAACGCCGGACCCGGCGCGGTTGCGGGCGCGTTTGTGCATGAGCGCCACGCGAGGAACACAAACTTACCGCGGCTCGCCGGTTGGTTCGGCAATGATCCGAACACGCGATTCAGATTGCATCTCGAGCCGGAGTTCGTCCCGGTAGCGTCCGCTGACGGTTGGCAGATCAGTAATCCGCCAATTTTCTCCATGGCACCGCTGCGGGCGTCACTTGCAATTTTTCACGAGGCTGGCGGAATGGAACCGCTCCGGGCAAAATCAATGAAGCTTACCGGCTATCTCGAATTTTTGATCGAACAAATCGGTTCAAAGAAATTCTCGATCATCACTCCGTCGGACCCGAATGCACGCGGCGCGCAATTGTCGATTCAGGCGCACGAGCATCCAAAGCAGTTACATGAAGAACTGTTCGCCGGCGGAGTGAAATGCGATTTTCGCGAGCCGAACGTGATCCGCGTCGCCCCGACGCCGCTATATAACACCTTCCACGAAGTCTGGCGGTTCGCACAGATCCTCGCCGCCCACAAATGAGCTGCGCGGCAGCCCTGCCATTTTTTGCGGAATAGTTGTAGCGGCGTTTGTGTCAAACGCCGACCGAATTAGTCACGCGCTTCATGTCGATAACCAGCCCAAGGTTCTGAAACGATGGAAAACTTCATCTGCGTGCAATGCGGGACGCAGTTTGGTGAGGCTGAGGAACCGCCGTCGCGCTGTCCAATTTGCGAAGATGAACGGCAATTCGTCCGTCACACCGGCCAGGAATGGACGACGCTCAGACGGCTCGCGGCTAATCATCACAACCGCATCGAAGATGAAGCGCACCGGCTCCTCGGAATCGGCACAGAACCGGAATTTGGGATTGGCCAGCGGGCTTTGCTTCTGCAATCGCCGGGAGGAAATCTGCTCTGGGATTGCATCTCGTTGCTGGACCACGAAACAATCGCCGAGGTAAACGCACGCGGCGGGATCCGCGCCATCGCGATTTCGCATCCGCACTTCTACTCTTCGATGGTCGAATGGGCCGAGTGTTTTGACGCCCAAATCTTTTTGCATTCGGCCGATCGCGAATGGGTCATGCGTCCCGCAGGCGCGGGACCGCCCATTCAATTTTGGGAAGGCTCAACGCTGTCACTTTGGGATGAGCTAACACTAGTCAATTGCGGGGGGCATTTTCAAGGCGGCACCGTGCTGCATTGGCCAACAGGCGCTAATGGCAAAGGCGCCTTGCTCACGAGCGATATCATTACCGTCGTGCAGGATCGGCGTTACGTCAGCTTTATGCGAAGTTATCCAAATATCATTCCGCTCGGAGCCTCGGCGATCCGCCGCATCGTCGAAACAATCGAACCGTTTCCATTCGAGCAGATTTATGGCGGCTGGTGGCAGGCGAACGTTCTCGCGGATGGGAAAG
>QHQV01000134.1 GCA_003219945.1 Verrucomicrobiota bacterium
TCATCCACGTACTCGGCGACGCGATGAAACTTTTGTGTGCCAACGACAAGATCGACGTGCGGCAAACCTTTCAGCAGTTCGCCACCGCGCGCCTGGGCCATGCAGCCGAGGAACCCGAAAACCATGTGCGGCCTTTCTTTGGCCAACCGCCCGAGCATGCCCATCTTGCCAAGCGCTTTTTGGTCAGCCATGTCGCGCACGCTGCATGTGTTTAGAAGCACAACGTCGGCGTCCGATTCGTGTCCAACCCGTTCGTAGCCGCGCGCCACGAGCGAATGCGCGACCTGTTCGGAGTCGCGCTCGTTCATCTGGCAACCATAAGTCTTGATGAAGAATTTCGGCATGGAGGATGAAAACAATACATACCGACGCCACGTGCGCCACGGGCACATTATCGGCTTTTCATCGTGCCCATTTGAGATTAAATCGCGGCGCGCATGAATGAAGACCTTCCGGCGATCGGAATTATCGGTGGCAGCGGTCTGTACCAGATGGAGGAGTTGCGCGATACGGCTGAACACAAAATCGACACCCCGTTTGGACCGCCGTCGGACGTGCTCGTCGGCGGAAAATTAGGCGAGCGTCAGGTTTATTTTTTGCCCCGGCATGGCCGCGGCCATCGGATTCTGCCGCACGAAATAAATTACCGCGCAAACATTTACGCGCTTCGCTCGTTGAACGTCCGCTGGATCATTTCAGTGGCGGCTGTTGGCAGCTTGCAGGAAAAATATGCGGCGCGAGATGTGGTCTTGCCCTCGCAGTTTTACGATCGAACCAGTCAACGGACGGCTCATACATTTTTCGGCGAAGGCATTGCGGCGCACGTTGGATTTGCCGAACCGATCAGCGCGAATCTGCGCAAGCTGTTGGCTGAATCGGCCAGGTCACTGGGATACACGGTTCACAACGGCGGCACTTACGTGAACATGGACGGCCCGGCATTCTCGACGCGTGCGGAATCTGAATTCAATCACCGTAACGGTTTCGACGTGATCGCCATGACCAATCTTCCAGAGGCAAAGCTGGCTCGCGAAGCGGAGATCGCGCTGGCTACCATGGCCATGATCACTGACTACGATTCCTGGAAAATCGAAGAGGAACCGGTCTCGGCTGAGATTGTTCTCAGCCACGTGCTCGCAAATGCAGAGACAGCGCGGCGAGTCATCGCAGACGTCATCCCGCGAATTCCCAATGAGCCGAATTGGCCGGAGCATTCCGCATTGAATACGGCGCTAGTCACCGACCGGAAGTTGTGGCCCCAAGTCACGATAGAAAAGCTGAAACCGATTTTGTCGCGCTTCGTCGAGAAATAGGTCCTGTCGCTGTGGGTAGGCCGCGTCACTCCGTGAGCGCCGAAGTTCTTAACTGCGATCGGCACGCAGAGGATTGCGCGGCCTCTCTTTGCGATCACGACCAATTGAATTTCGAGCCGAGGCGATTGAGAGTCACAGAATGAAAACGCGTTGCTTCGATCACATCGATTTGCGGGTCACCGACATGGAAACCGCGAGAAAATTCTACGGAAAAATTCTGCCGCAGCTTGGATTCGTTCACGAAAGTCCGGGCGACGATTATTACTCGTTCTATGCTGGCGGTGGCGAACGGCCGTTGGAATTTTTCGGTCTGACTGAGGAAAAGAACTACCGTCCCAACAGCACTCGGATCGCGTTCTGGGCAGACACGCGCGAACAAGTGGATCGGATTGCGCAACTCGTGCGCGACGCTGGCGGCAAAAACCTTGAGGGTCCCGAAGTTTGCGAGGACTACAGTCCGGGTTACTACGCCTTCTTTTTCGAAGACCCCGATGGCAACAAACTCGAAATTTGCTGCCGCGAGACGCCGGTATTTGCGGATTAACCTGTAGAGGCAGCAGTGCCGGCTGCGCCCATCGTGATTTTGCAGGCCGACCCGCCTGCCGCTACAGTTGGGAAGTGGCCGATTTAAGAACAAAGAACCCGACGCATCACGAACCTGCCATTTTGCAGGGCGCCCGTCGCGTTCGGTATCTCAAGTTAATCGCGCTTTTCAAAATCGGCAAAGGCGTGCTGCTGCTTGTGCTTGGCGTTTCCCTGCTTTTCCTGAACGCGCGGACTCGCTGGATGGATGCGTTGTCGAACTGGACCGCAGATGAAATCCTGCTGGAGCATAGCCGTGGCGTCACCTGGCTGCTTCACAAACTACAAACCGTCCTCGCAAACGGTGCAGTGCGGGCCACCGCTTTCCTGGCGCTGTTTTATGCGGCAGTTCTTTTCACCGAAGGAATCGGTGTTTACATGCAGCAACGCTGGGCGGAGCTGCTTATGATTTTTGCGACCGCGAGCCTAATTCCAATTGAGCTCCGGCATCTCTGGCATCGGCCGGGTTTGGTCGGCGCCCTGATATTGCTGGCGAACTGTTTCATCGTTTGGTTTTTGTATCGGGTGCTTAAACGCGAGAAACCCGACGCCAA
>QHQV01000135.1 GCA_003219945.1 Verrucomicrobiota bacterium
ACCCGATTCGCAAATGAGCGGGTGCCCTCTTCGATCGTGTAGTGCACGTCTATGAGGGCTGGCCCGGCCGGCGTGCCCTCGGGTGTAATCACGAGATCGACGTAGCCCCCGCTGCCGTATGCGTCGGCAACGGCCTTGGCGTCGTCGCGCAGCTGTTTCGGCGAATAGACGCTACCCTCTTTCATTTTTAAGAAGGCGCGAATTCTTGCGTCGGTGCTGTGCTCGTAACCCGAAATCGTCAGCTTATGGACGTGATATTGTGGACCTTCCAAAATCACGATCGTGATGATCATCGGGCCCTTCGGAGTGCGGTCTTTGCGCACCTCTTTTATTTCCACGTCGATGAAGCCGTGGTTTTGGTAGTACTCGCGGATCTTGTCCAAGTCCTGTTCCAGCTGAACTTCATCAAGGCGACCAGTCTTATCCACGAAATAGATGAGCGTTCTGCCACGGGTTTTCATCTGTTTGCGCAGTGTCCGATCGCTAATGTGCGCGTTGCCTTGAAAGCGGATCTGGCTTATCGCACCTTTGACGCCCTCATTCACCGTGAAAACGACACGCGCAGTGCCGCGCTTCTCGTCGATTGGATCCACGCGGAATTGAACGCTGACGTCGTTGTATCCGTGCCCCTGATAAACTTCGACGATTTTTTCGCGCGATTCCTCAAGTGCCTGCTCGTCAACCGCATGATTGAGCTTCACTTTGATCTCTTTGCGTAGCCTTTTGGGTTTTACCCGTTCGGCGCCGGTGATTTCTATCTCGCGTACGATCGACCGCGTTTGAACGGCAACGATCACCTTCACGCCATCGCCTTGAGGCTGAGCAAAGATTCGAACGTTTAGAATGTAACCGGTTTTGTACAGCGCCTTGATGTCCTCCTGCACGATTTCATTCGAATAC
>QHQV01000136.1 GCA_003219945.1 Verrucomicrobiota bacterium
TTCTTTGCTGATCGTTGCGGGGCCTGTGTACTCCACCTCCATGGAGCGAATGACGGGAGGTCCCGGAGCCGATTGTGGCGCCTGCGCCCGGACAATTACGGCCGTGAACAGCGTACAAAGGGAGGCGATCCAAATCGCAATCGGCGGGGGGCGCATCCATCCACAAAAACGTTGCATATGCTAGAAGCGCAGCCCCACGCAATCCAAACCGACGCAGGACAGGCGCCTATATCGGAAATAAGACCTCAATCGTCAAGGCGAGATTTCATTGAAGCGCGCGGGTCCATCTCTCGTTCAATCTGCAGTTCCTTGCCTGCGAGACAGGAACCTGCAGATTTATCGCGTGTGCGTGTCTTCTCAATGAGGTTTCCTCGTTAATTTGATGGTTAACCCCTGGACGGCGGCGACCTCGGCTTCTTCGCCTTTTTCTATCGGGGCATCGCTGACGGCGTTCCAGTATTCACCTTCGACGAAGATCCTGCCGTTGCGCGAATCGATTGGAGTCAACGCCGTCACAGTCCTTCCGATAAGCGTTTCTTTTCCCACCTTCACCGGCAGCAGTTGCGCGCGCAGTCCTTTTCCGATGATGAAAATGAAGAACGCGGCGGTGACGAGTGTCGCAGGAATGATGAAGCTCAACGACAAACGAAAGAGTGGATCGGCGCGATTAAAGAGCATGAGCGAGCCGATCAGAAAGGCAATAATTCCGCCAACTGTGAGCACGCCGTGCGTGGGCGTGTACACATCAAATATGAAAAGCATCATTGCGAGCGCGATCAGGACAAGTCCGGCCACATTGACCGGCAGGATCGCCGCCAGATAAAGCGCCAGAATCAACGCAATCGCTCCGACTACGCCGGGAAGAATTGCACCGGGCGAACTCAGTTCACCGATGATGCCGTAGATCGCGATCAGCATCAGGATGAACATGACTTCCGGTCGCCATAGTTTTTGAAATACGCGCTCGGCCGGTGACATCTTGATTTCGTTCACTTGCGCGCCCGCGGTGTTGAGCGATTTTCCGTTCAAAACGCGCCCGTTCAGTTTTTGCAGCAGATCGGGCATATCGATCGCGATTAAATCAATGACTTTCAATTCCAACGCTTTCTGCGCGGTAATCGAAGCGCTCTCTTTTACGGCGGATTTGGCCCATTCAACGTTGCGCTGGCGCTTGCCGGCGATG
>QHQV01000137.1 GCA_003219945.1 Verrucomicrobiota bacterium
GGCATCGGCTCGCGTTCGCCACCGGACGAATCCGCCGTGGTGGACCTGGCCACTTCGCCAAGTTGGCCGCCTTCGACAAATTTCATGCTGAAGTAGCACGAGCCGTCACGTTCGCCGACCTCGTGGATTGGAACGATACCGGGATGCTCCAATTTTGCTGCCGCTTCTGCTTCGAGGCGAAAGCGCTTCAGATGCGCTTTGCTCGCCCATTGACCAAGGCTAATGACTTTTAAGGCGACTGTTCGGTTCAGACTTTTCTGTCGGGCGCGGAATACCACGCCTTGACCGCCGCGACCGATTTCCTCCAGCAATTCGTAATCGCCCAGTTCTCCGAGCAATTCAGCAACGCTCGCGGATTTCTTGTTGTTAGGCGCTCCATTGTCATCAACAGCTGAAGGTGTGTCCGAGCGACCGGGGTCATCCGCCTTCGCCGATCCGGCCTTCGCAGCTGCTTCGGCGGAGTAGGCGGCTTCGGCGGACGAGTCGCCCCCGGCTACAGCCGCGTCCGGCAAATTGCTAAGCGCACTTTTCAGCACACATCTGGGGCAAAGCCTTTCCGGCACGTCGGAGAAGATCTTTGCGCCGCACTTCCGGCAGATTCTGATTACCCTGATCATTGTTGGAGTCGCTTGGGCACTCCCCGTTTGTACTCCGTAAAATTCTGCCATGCGTTACGCCTCGAGCACGGCAATGAGATGGCGCAGCTCATCTTCGATATCGCCCGGTGTCGCAACTGTGTTGGCGATCTCGTCGCGCAATAACGCCTGGTAGCGTTGCCTAAATCTGTAGAATGCCTGGCGGATCGCATTCTCGGTCATCCCCAAGCGTGTGGCGATCTCCGCTTGTGACGGCGAGCCGGGTTCATCAGGTAGCAATTCTTTTAACGAATCAAACAACGCCACATTACCAGCGGCGCTGTATTCATCCTTCAATCGGCTGAGCACGCGTTCCAACACCGTTAGAGCCCATCGGCGTTCGTAAATCATTTCGGCAGTCGTTGGATCCGCTGGTTCGATTTCGATCTGTCGCTCGGCACGCAATTCGTGCAACGAAATCAGCTGTTGTCCTTTTCCTCGTTTAACCGCCATCGCCCGACGCTGCTCGTTGGCGAGAAAATATTTTAGTCCCCCAAGCAGAAAGGAACGAAGTCGTCCTTTTTCCTTGCGCACCGCGTCGAGACTTCCGCGCTCCAATAGCTCTGCAAAAAAACCCTGGGTGATATCCTCTGCCTCGTCCGGCCGAAGGCCTCGTCGTCGCACAAAGGCAAAAATTGGTCGCCAATAAGTGCGGCAAAGTTTTTCCAGCGCCTCTTGTGCCGCCGGCGATTCACCCTGCGCCTCTAACACCACGCTCCAATGCGTCGTCGTGAACGCAAAGCCGCCCTTTTGTTCGCTCGCACCGCTCGTAGTCGTTGGAGTCACCTCATCCGAAGCCGGGCTCACAGTACGATCCAAGTAAAAAACATCACCAAAAGCAAGCCTGCTCACAGTGACGCCTGCCGCGTTCGCGGAGGCTACGCGATTGAAACGGAAGCCGTCACTCCTTCATTTCTTGTCATCGCGTGCGACCTGCGTGAAAATCAACGATCCATGGCTCTGCGACTGCCGAAACAGGATTATCACGACATTGAGCGCGTCATCGAGCTGGATTTTGTGCGTGCAACTGAAGCAGCAGCGCTGAACTCGTTGCGCTGGCTCGGGCGCGGCGACAAGGAAGCAGCCGACGCGGCAGCCAGCGATGCGATCCGCGGCATGTTCGACCTGATGAACATCTGCGGCGAAGTGGTGATCGGCGAGGGAATCAAGGATGAAGCGCCGGGGATTTTTAAAGGCGAACAACTCGGGACCTGGTATCCGGGTTCGCCGGAATTTCACATCGCTATCGATCCAATCGACGGCACGACGAACATTTCCAAGGGCGCGCCCAATTCGATCAGTTGCATCGCGGCAGCCAGCCCTGAGGAAGGCGTGAAGGTGGCGCTGCGCGACATCCCTTCGTTTTATATGTCAAAGCTGGCATA
>QHQV01000311.1 GCA_003219945.1 Verrucomicrobiota bacterium
TCCGAAGAAGAGGTCGCGAATTTTTACAAACGAATCACGCGTCTGTTGCCTGACGAGAAAATTCCGGTGGTGATCGAGCCGAAAGTCGACGGGGTCGCCGTGTCCGTGATGTATGAAAAAGGCCGGCTGAAATATGCGGCTACCCGTGGCGACGGTCTCGTCGGCGATGACATCACTCAAAACGTCAAAACAATTCGCTCCGTGTCGCATCAGCTGCGCGGCGACGCACCGAACATCTTCGAAGTCCGCGGTGAAGCCTATCTGGATAAGGCCGGTTTTGAAAAATTGAACCGGGAACGCAAAGCCGCGGGTCTTCCGCTCTTTGCGAATCCACGCAACGCGGCTGCCGGTTCGCTAAAGCATCTCGATCCAAAAGCGATCGCGCAACGCCCACTCGGAATCGTTTTTTATGGAACCGGCGCGGTTGAAGGCGCCGACGTCGATCTTCACTCGAAAATTTTTCGACTGTTCAAGAAACTCGGTCTGCCAACCCACGAAGATTGGTGGCTCGCCGATTCGATTGACGAGATGCTAAAAGCAATCCGCAATCTCGATGACATCCGACACAATTTTCCGTATCAAACCGACGGCGCGGTGGTCAAAGTCGATGCGCTCGCGCAGCGCGAGCGGCTCGGGTTCACTGCGAAATCGCCGCGGTGGGCGATCGCTTACAAATACGCCGCCGAACGCGTCGAGACCCGCATGAACGACATCATCATTCAGGTAGGACGCACCGGAATCCTCACTCCTGTAGCTGTGCTGGAGCCTGTGCTGGTGAGCGGGAGCACCGTCGCCCGCGCCACCTTGCACAACGAGGACGAAATCAAACGCAAAGACATTCGCATCGGCGACACCGTCGTGATCGAAAAGGCGGGCGAAGTTATTCCCGCCGTCGTCGAAGTTGTGAAATCGAAGCGGCCACGGGACACGAAGCTGTTCGATTTCGCAAAACACATTCAAGGAAAATGTCCCGTATGCGGCGGTCCCATCCGGCGCGATCCTGAATTTGTCGCGTGGCGCTGCGAAAATCTGTATTGCCCGGCACAGACGACGCGGCGCGTGGAATTCTTCGCCGCACGCGGCGCGCTCGATATCGAAAGCATCGGCGGAATTGTCGCGGATAAACTTGTTGAGCGTGGCCTCGTTCGCGAGCCGCTCGATCTTTTCGACTTAAAAGTCGAGGAACTCGCGAAACTGAATCTCGGCACAGAGGAAGCACGGCGCGTTTTCGGCGAGAAAAGCGCGACCAAGGCGATCAACGCAATCCAGCGCGCGAGGACCCTGCCGCTTTCGCGCTGGCTTTTTGCGCTCGCGATTTCCGATGTCGGTAAGACAACAGCCACACAGCTCGCCCGTTTTCATGACACGATCGAGGACGTTTCTAACTCGCAATTGCTCCGTGACGTCGTGGACTATCACGAAAAGCGCGACGACAAGAAAACTGCCAAAGAAATCGCCGGCCGGTTAATCAAATCGGGATTTGGGAAACCATCGAAGAGCAAGGCCGGCAAGGACGGTATCGTAACGGAAGTCGGTCCCGTAGTCGCGCAAAGCGTCCTCCACTTCTTCGCCTCATCGACTGGCAAAAAGATTCTACGGCGTTTAAGGGAACTCGGCATTGAGCCGAAGAGCGAAAAAGTCTCGGTGACAAGAGCAGCCGAACTGCCGCTGGCGGGAAAAACATTTGTCCTGACCGGCACGCTGCCATCAATGGCGCGTGAAGAAGCCACAGAAAAAATCGAAGCGCTCGGCGGTCACGTCACCGGCAGCGTAAGTAAAAAAACCGATTACGTCCTCGCGGGCGCCGAACCCGGCAGCAAATTCGACAAAGCAAAAGAGCTCGGCGTAAAAATCATCGATGAAGCCGAGTTTCGGAAACTGTTGTGACCGGACTTTCGCGTCCTGCTGCACCACCACGGCAGGCTGCGTGCTATTTAGGGCGAGGGCGGCGCGTCTTCGTCGAGCGACATGGGGATTACGCCAGGGATTGTCCCGGGCGAAGCGAGCAACATACCGGTCTTGCTGGCTGGATGCATCGTCGCTTGTACTTGGAAAGTGATTTTTTGATCCCCGCGCATCACGGTGATTGGGACGGTGTCCCCAGCAGTGATGTAGAACGAAGCGTCAAATACATCCTCGGGATCGCTTATCTTTTTCTTGCCCACCTGAAGCAGCACGTCGCCTTCTTTAAGCCCGGAGCGCGCCGCCGGTGCGTCCTCGGCGACCTGTGTTACCATCGCTTGCGAGCCTTCCACTTGTTGCGACGCTGGCGAAACATTGTTTACCCCGATCCAGCCGTGGCGGGCCTCGCCGAAGCGAACAAAGTCGCTGCGAATTTTCTCCGCAGCTTCGATCGGCACAGCGTAACAAGCAGCATTATTTTCGAGACCGCTAACGACGATTCCAACCACTTCGCCTTTCATGTTCAACAGAGGAGCGCCAGCCTCGCCGCGCTGGGTCGGAGCGTTCACGCGTAGATGGATGGTGGAAAAATAGCGGCCGAGACATTTCCGATCGAACCCAGCCATCCAGCCGAAGTTGGGTGTCTTCGGTAGATCCAGAGGATAACCGATCGACATGACAGGGGCCGCGATTTCAAGTTCCTCGGATTTACCAATCGGCAGTGCCGGCGTGGTCTCGTCCACTTTCAAGATGGCTGTGCCGCTGCGGATGTCTGCCACGAGTTGGCGCGCCGGGCATTTCTTACCTCCGAATTCGACTGTGAAATTGCCGGCTTCACCTCCGACGGTGTACGCAGTGTAAAGTGTCCCCGTCGGGTCGACGAAAAATCCCGTGCCGCAAATCTCGCTGTGCTTATCTACGCCGTGAATCTTAACCACTGCTTTGGCGGCCCGCTCGAAAAGCTCTCGGACTTGGTGGCTGATCGTCGCCGTTGCGGATTGCTCCTGGGCGAAAAGCAAGCGCGCGCCTGAACAGAAGACCAACGCGAATGCGACGACCGCGCGGCGCTTAGAACCTGAAAGTGGGCTCATAACTCACGGGGACGCTATCGAGCACGTAGCGTGGCGGGGCGGCTCGGTGAGTCTGGGCGCTTTCACGAAAACTGCGAAGCGGCTGCGTCCTGAAAATCTGCGTGGAGACCGGAGATGCAAGATTCCATTCTTGTTCGGCATTTACCGGCACCGATAAAGTGAGCGGACTCTGAGTGGCGACGCGAGCCGTCTCGGGTTGTTGATAAACCTTTAATGAGAAGATAGCTGCGCAAACAAGTATTGCCGCGACCGCAGTGGGATACGAGGCCAGCGAACGCATATCCAGCTGCAACATGAAATTGTGCGCGCGTTCCAGGCAGATGCGCCAAAGCGGCTGACGCAGCAATTCATCGCGTTGCCGGCGGTGGAATTCGTGGAGGAAGTTTTCGAAATAACCGGGTGGCGGTTGCTCATATCGCTTCAGCCGAAGCAGCCTCGCGATTTCGTTATCGTTAAACTCGTCCATTTTTTTTGCAGCCGTTACGAGACAGGATTTTTCCGAAATTCGTCCAGGTAATTTTGCAGCTGCCGGTTCGCGTAAAAGAGCCTCGAACGTACCGTTCCTTCCGAGACACGCAAGATTTTACTGATTTCGGCGTGGGGCATTCCCTGAATATGGAACATGGTGACGACTGCTCTGTGATCATCAGACAACTTCATCATGGCCTCGTTCAATCTTCGCTGCAGCTCCGAAAGGTCCGCTTCCCGCACGGGACTGCTCGTGGCAGTGGCTTCCATGAACTCCTTGTCATTTTGAATACTCGCGTCGACGTCATCCAGGCTCAGTTGAAATCGGCGTCCGCGTTTTTTGAGGAAATTCAGGGTCATGTTCACGGCGATGGAATGAATCCAGGTGTAAAACGAGGATTTGCCGCGGAACCCGCGAATTGCTTTGTAAGCTTTGGCGAAAATGTCCTGTAAAAGGTCGTTCGTGTCCTCGTGATTGGACGTCATGTTGTAGACCAACCCGTAGAGACGCGGTGTATACTTGACCACGAGGTCGTCGAACGCGCTGGCCTCGCCGGCCTGGGTGCGCGTTACCAACTCCTGGTCTGGGTCGCTTCTTGGCTGATCCATCGCCTGGCGCTTAGACTTAACACGCGTCTGAAGACCCGACGATAACAAATCGGAAATTCGGCGAGCAGGTAAAGCGAGGGCGTGGTCCATTTTTATGTCGCGCGATCGATCAGCGCCGGTCGCGGATCGACATCAACCAGAGCAAATTACCGAGTGCGGCAATGAATGCCGCGATATAAGTAAGCGCCGCGGCGTTCAGCACCTTGTTCACGCCTGCCGCTTCTTCGCCCGGCTGTATGATCCCCATTTCCCGTAAAATGATTTTTGCGCGCCGCGAGGCATCGAACTCTACGGGCAACGTAATCAATTGGAACACCAGCAGAATCAAATAGCACCAGATACCGAGAGTAATCAGACCGGTGATCCTAAAGAACAAGCCACCGATAATGATGAACGGCAGCATCTGTGACGCAATCATCGTCACCGGAACAATTGCCATACGCGCCTTCAGTGGCGCGTACGCGCGGGCGTGTTGAATCGCGTGCCCACTCTCGTGCGCCGCGATGCCCAATGCCGCTACCGACGGCGTGCTATAAACGTTGCTCGAAAGGTGCAACTGCTTCTTGGTCGGGTCATAATGGTCGCCGAGAAAATCGTTTGTCTCTACGACGTCGACATCATGAATCTGTGCCGCCTGGAGGATTTCGCGTGCGCATTCAGCTCCGGTGATATTCCCGCTCGCTCGCACCTTGCTCCAACGGCTAAACGCGCTGCTCACTCGAATCTGCGCCCAAATTCCAATGATCAACGGAACGCCGATGTAAAGCAGCCAGTTAGAACCCAAACCAAAACCGTATGGGCTGCCGATATACAGCACGAAGCTGGATCCCAAAACAAAACCCAATAAAGGATACATGTGGGTATTAATTTACCGCCGCGAGGCGACTTGTCACTTCGCCGGGTAGGAAATTAGACGCCTAATCGCATTGCGCGTTCATTTGCCCCGTCATTCCGAGCGAAGTCGAGGAATCTAGTTGCATTGGCTTAGAAGATTCCGCCATCGGATCCTTCGATTCCGCTTCCGCTCAGGAATATCTCGTGTGTGCGTGGTCAAATCTCCAGCTGCTTTGGGAATCGCGAGAGGATTCGGCAACGTATCTTCGTGACGACTACCACGTCTTCCTCACGCGCACCTCCCACACCGGGATAGTACAGACCCGGTTCGACTGTGAGCACCTGCCGGTTCTTGAGTACAACTTTTTGCAGCCGCGGATGCTCGTGGATCTCCAGACCAAGCCCGTGGCCAGTACCATGGAAAAATCCGACGCGCCTGCCCTTGCGCACTCCGGTCGTGAAACCGCGACTGCCAAAGAATTCCTGAATCGCTTTGTGAATCGTCATGCCGTGAACGCCGGCCTTGATTCTCTTTAGAGCGAGGGCTTGCCCTGCTTTCACCGTTTCCCAAAGTTTCCGCTGCGCTTCCGTCGCACGCCCGCGCAACACTGTGCGGGTCATATCGCCGAAGTATCCGGTCTTCGCGTCGCGCGGGAACACGTCCAAGATGATTAGCGAATTTGCGTAGAGCGGGCCATGGCCACGCTCGTGCGGGTCGCAGGCATGATCGCCTCCAGCCACAATCGTGCCGTTCGGAACGCCGCCTGCGCGCAACACGGCTGAATCAATTTCAGCGCGCAGCAATTCGGAAGTCAGCGTTTTACCATTCCAGCGCAGCCGTTTTCTCGAACCTGGTCTTGACGCTTTCAACACTTCAATCGCGCGCTTGAGTCCAGTTTCTGTGATCCGCAAGGCGCGCCCCATCATTTCAATCTCTTTATCAGTTTTGGCTTCACGCTGGGGCCAGAAAAATCCGTCGGCCGCGCGAACGCGGATTTTGTTTGCCGCGAGTTCCTCCGCGTAACCAAGCGGAAAATTTGCGGGCACAGTAGCCGATCTCACGCCTCGTTTTTTCAGAAAATGGGCCAACACTTTTTCGTATGGCGGCGCTTTTTTCGATTTGCCCTGCAACTCGCGCTCGAGCTCGCTGAACATTAAAAATTCATCTGCGTCAGCCTGTTTGCGGCCGCGATCGATTTCCAGATCGCTCAAGACCAGTGTCCGTTTGCCGTTGCGCTGAAGGAAAATGAATGGATCGGGCGCCCAAAACTTTGTCGCATAAAGCATGTCGGGATCTTGCTCGCTCGCGGCAACGATTAGGCGTGCCGGTTTAGTTGTTGTTTTGCTCATGATTAATCTCCAGAGATTCCTCGACTTCGCTCGGAATGACAATTCAAAGCGGCGACGTGTCGCCGCACTCCAAATCAGCTTCTGCGCACTTCCAGTTGTTTGCGCAAAATAAAATGCAGCACGACAAGCAGTACGAGTATGGACACGAGTAGGACCATCGTGTCGAAAGTGAACACGCCGAACGCGATCCCGAAATAGCGTTTCTCGAGACCGAAGAACACGTTTGGTTTATTGCCGCGGCGATAATCGTTCTGCTCCATCTCCGCTCTTGAGATCAGGTCCGACACCTTCTGGTTCACGTAGAGTTGGTCCGCTGTGATGGGTCCCTTCGCATCTTTGAACAACAAGCGATCGAATCTTTGCTTCCCCGCAATGACCGGATCCACCCGCTTCAGATATCGGTCGACTTCCCTCGCGGACGGTCCTTCCAAGCCCGAGAGCAATGCCAATACGTCTGTCAAATCGTTAAGATGCGCTCGTTGCTGAGGCGTGTCCGCTTTCGGCGCGAGCTTTTGGATTTCATCATGAGCGCGGTCCTGGCGTTTTGTGAGCGGATTGAGCGTGGCTTGGGCAACAATCATTTCTTCGTACGACCAGCGCATGGCGATGAACTGGCAGACCAGTGGCACCTGTAGCTTGCTTTCCGTCTTTCTCGTCTTTTCCGAATTCGGATGTTCGGAGAACCAGTGCGAAAAAGAATAAAGTAGACCAAGGTTCCGGTTCATGTCCTCGTATTTGATGAGCGCGCCGCCCATGATGATCTGCGGAATTAAAACGAGCGGTACGATATTGGCCGCGGTTTTCGGATCGGCCACAAGAGACGAGATAACGAGCCCCAACGCCACGCCGCTCATCGCTGTCACAAACATTATGGCGGAGTCGATCCAAAACATACCCCGGATCTGCAGAACGAAATTGCCGATCAGCACGAAAAGAACACATTGAATAAGCGCGAAAAACCCGAGTGTGATCGTCTTGGAGATTACGTAGTAGGACAGCCGCACCTTGATATTGCGCTCGCGTTGAAGCACCGGCCGATCCCGGATGATATCGTCAGCGCTGTTTGTTAGCCCCAGAAACATTGCGACGATGAGACCGAGAAATAAGAACGTCGGGATGTGATAAGCCGAAGCAAAATCGTACGTCCCGTTTTCTGAGTACCGCAGGATCGTTCCAATCAGCAATGCCAGCACTGGCGAGACACCTATGGTGATCACGAGATTCGCCCGGTTGCGCAATTTGCTCGTGAATGCACGCCGCAGCACCGTACGAAATTGCGTCCATTCATCGTGCCACCGCACCGGCAACCGCTTCCTTTGCATTGGTGCGACCGGCAACGGGCCGGCCTCCTCCTGTTGCAAGGAGACTTGCTTGACGTCTTGGATCAATCGGAACGCCTCGTATTTGTCGCGCCAAAAATCCGGCGAGTAACGGCGCGACGGGACGAGCTGTCCACGACTGTTTTCCTCGTAGATGACGTCACCGCTCAAATCGCGCAGCGGCGTCTCGAGTACATCAAATATGAATTCTGGGCGGGTAGTTCCACATGATGGACATGCGCCCAGTTCAGCACCGAATTGGTGTTGATGTTCCGCTTCGGCGAAATACCGTAGGGCGTCAGAAGGCGCGCCAAAAAACACGAGCCGCCCACCCTTGTCGAGCAAGATCACCTTCTGAAACATCTGGAAGATCTTCGAGCTCGGCTGGTGAATGGTGACAACGACGATTTTGTTGTGTGCCATGCTCCGAATGATTTCGATTACGTGTTCGGAATCTTTCGATGAGAGACCGGAAGTAGGTTCGTCAAACAGATAAACATCCGACATTCCGATCATATCGAGCCCGATGTTGAGCCGTTTCCGCTCGCCACCGCTTAATGTTTTCTTCTCAGGACTGCCGACCACGGCGTCGCGACGTTCGCTTAGACCGAGCTCGATCAGCTTTGCGTCCAGCCGCCGGACGCGGTCACGCTTGGAGAGATGTGGCGCGCGGATGGCAGCCGCGAACTGCAAATTTTCAGCAATGGTGAGGTGCTCGTCGAACGCGTCCTGTTGCGGCATGTAACTGACGTATTGCTTCAGAACGTCTAGGTTTCGATAA